>CANRNA010000231.1 GCA_947631805.1 uncultured Oscillospiraceae bacterium
AAAACTCCGGGCGGAAGGCCCTTTGCAGCTCTCCCATGACGGCGGCCCTCGCCTCCGGGGTGATGTCCCCGTCCGGGCCGATGCCCTCCAGCAGATAGGGGCTGCCCAGGTTGGAGGTCAGGATGATGATGGTGTTCTTGAAGTCCACCGTCCGGCCCTGGCTGTCGGTGATGCGGCCGTCATCCAGTATTTGCAGGAGGATGTTGAACACGTCGGGGTGGGCCTTTTCCACCTCGTCGAACAGCACCACCGAATAGGGGCGGCGGCGCACGGCCTCGGTGAGCTGGCCGCCCTCGTCATAGCCCACGTATCCCGGGGGCGCGCCGATGAGCCGGGAGACAGAGAACTTCTCCATATACTCGGTCATGTCGATGCGGACCATGCTCTTTTCGTCGTCGAACAGGGCCTGGGCCAGGCTCTTGGCCAGCTCCGTCTTGCCCACGCCGGTGGGCCCCAGGAACAGGAACGAACCGATGGGCCGGTTCGGGTCCGCGATGCCCGCCCGGGAGCGGAGGATGGCCTCCGTCACAAGGCGCACCGCCTCGTCCTGGCCGATGACACGCTGGTGGAGGATGTCCTCCAGGTGCAGGAGCTTTTCCCGCTCCCCCTCCATGAGCCGGGCCACGGGGATGCCCGTCCAGCGGGCCACGATACCGGCTATCTCCTCCTCTGTGACTGCGTCCTGGACAAGGGCCGTGCTCTTGCGGGGGGCGGCCTCCGCCTCCGCCAGGCGCTTTTGCAGGGCCGGGATGGTCTCGTATTTCAGGCGGGCGGCGGTCTCGTACTCGTAATTCTGCTGGGCCCGCTCCATGTCGGCGGTCTGGCGCTCCAGCTCCGCCTTGATGGACTTCACCGCGTCCACCTCCGCCTTCTCCGCCTCCCAGCGGGCGCGCATGGCGGCGTAATCCTCCTTGGCGGCGGCCATCTCGCTGCGGAGCTTTTCCAGCCGGTCCATGCTCAGCCGGTCGGTCTCCTTTTTCAGGGCCATTTCCTCTATTTCCATCTGCATGATCTTCCGGCGGATGTCGTCCAGCTCCGAGGGCATGGAGTCTATCTCCGTGCGGATGAGGGCGCAGGCCTCGTCCACCAGGTCGATGGCCTTGTCCGGCAGGAACCGGTCGGTGATGTACCGGTTGGAGAGGGTGGCGGCGGCCACCAGCGCCGCGTCATGGATGCGCACGCCGTGGTATATCTCGTAGCGCTCCTTCAGCCCCCGGAGGATGGACACCGTGTCCTCCACGGAGGGCTCCTCCACCAGCACCGGCTGGAACCGGCGCTCCAGGGCCGCGTCCTTTTCGATGTATTTTCTGTACTCGTCCAGGGTGGTGGCGCCGATGCAGTGGAGCTGGCCCCGGGCCAGCATGGGCTTGAGGAGATTGCCCGCGTCCATGCTGCCCTCGGTCTTGCCCGCGCCCACGATGGTGTGCAGCTCGTCGATGAACAGCAGTATCTTTCCCTCGCTCTTGGCTATCTCCTCCAGAACGGCCTTCAGCCGTTCCTCAAACTCGCCCCGGTACTTGGCCCCCGCCACCAGGGCGCCCATGTCCAGGCTGAAGACGGTCTTGTCCTTCAGCCCCTCGGGCACGTCCCCCCGGACGATGCGCTGGGCCAGGCCCTCGGCGATGGCCGTCTTGCCCACGCCGGGCTCGCCGATGAGCACCGGGTTGTTCTTGGTCTTCCGGGACAGGATGCGGATGACGTTGCGTATCTCCGTGTCCCGGCCGATGACCGGATCGAGCTGGTTGTCCCTGGCCCGCTGGACCAGGTCCGTGCCGTATTTGGCCAGGGCGTCATAGGTGTCCTCCGGGCTGTCGGAGGTCACGTGGCCGGTCTTCACTTTGGCGAGCTCCGCGGTGAAGGCGTCCTTCGTCACATTCTGGGCCCGGAAGATGTCCCGGATGACCTGGGTGGGGTGGGCGAATACGCCCAGCATCAGGTGCTCCACGGACACGTACTCGTCCTTGAGCTGGACGGCCACCTTCTGGGCGAAGTCCATGATCTTCCCGAACTCGTTGGAGGGGTAGATGCTCTGGGCCCCGCGGACCTTGGGCAGCTTTTCGATGGCCCCGTCCAGGGCGGACAAAATGGCGTCGCAGTCTGCGCCCATCCGGCCAAGCAGGGTGGGGATGAGCCCCCCGTCCGCGTCCACCAGGGCGTAGAGCAGGTGCTCCGCGGTCAGGTATTGGTTGTCGTTCTCCCGGGCCATGGCCGTGGCGCTGTTGATGACTTCTATGGTTTTCTGTGTCAGCTTGTCGCTGTTCATGACCGATCACATCCTTCTATATAAATTCGCACGTTTACAAAATGGTATTGCCTTCCCGGAGCCAGGCCACATACTCGCCCTCCACGTCACGGGGGCTCATCCGCCCGGCAAGGTAGCCCTTCATCAGCCGGTCGAACAGCCGCACGTAGGCGCTGATGGCGGCGGCCACGTCGGCGCTGGTGTAATCCCGCCGCCCAGGTAGGGCGATGGTGCGGGTGAACCGGCCGGGATACAGGGCGTACTCCACCGGCATGGGGTGATAGGCCGAAACGAGCTGGTCCTCCACCTGCTTCCACAGCCGGAAGAACGTGCCCATGGCGTCCAAAAGCTCCTGGGACTGGGTCCGGAACACGACGCTCAGCTCCCCCAGGGAGTCGTCTCTGTCCCTGTACAGCTCCACGGAGTACTTCACCGTGGGGCGGTAGCGGTATTGGAGGCTCGACTTCATGCTCATGCTCATGGCGTTGGGGGCGATGAAGGGGACCAGGTCCGTGTCCGCGTCCAATATCTGGCTGATCTGCCGGAAGATGTCCTGCACCCGCCGCTCGGGGGTCATCATGTCCGTGTACTCGGCCAGTATCTGGTTGACCAGGGCCGAGCGGTTGGTGCCCATCCGGTGGGCCAGGGCGTCCACCGCCTGGACCACGTCGTCCGAAAGCATAAGACTGTAAAGCGTCTTCTTCATATCTCTCACCTCGGGAATATGTTACCGCATATCATTAACTTTGTCAAGCGATTTATATAAAAAT
>CANRNA010000232.1 GCA_947631805.1 uncultured Oscillospiraceae bacterium
TCATGTTGGTCAGGGAGATGTAGGCCGTGTACAGGATGGGAAAGACCACCATCAGCCCGATGAGCAGCAGCGACGGACCGGACCAGGCGTAGGAGTATAATGTCGCTCTCTTACGGCTTTTCATGGCGCGGCCTCACTTCATGGCGGCGATGAGGTCCTTCGCCTGGGCCAAGGCCCCGTCAAAGCTCTCGCCGATGTCCTTGCCGGACAGGTTCACGTCGGTGAGCAGATTGCCTGTCACCGTCCACATCACGTCCATCTCCGGGATGTTGGGCATGGGCACGGCGATCTGGGCGGTGGCGCGCATGGCCTGGACCAGCTCGTCCTGGGCCACCTGGGGGTCGTCGTAGCACTTTTCATTGGCCGGGGCGCAGCCGCTGGCCAGGGCCAGGGACACGCCTATGGCCGGGTCCGTCAGCGCCGCGAGAAGCTCCTTCACCGCCTCGGCTTTGTTTTCCGCGGCGAACCGCAGCACATGGATGCCCTGGACGCCGGAATAGGGGGCCAGGGGCTTGCCCGTCCGGTCCACAGTGGGCATGGGGGCGATGCCCAGCCGGATGCCCGCCTCCCGTGCGGAGGGGACCATCCAGGGCCCGCCGATGGTGGCGTCCGCCTTGCCCTCCAAAAAGAGGGTGTTGACCGTGCTGTACTCCGTCTCCCCAGGCATGAGAGCGACGAACTGCAAATGGTAGGCCAGCGCGTCCTTCACCGCCTCGGCGTCGGGGAAGGGCGTGCCGTCCTCGTCGATGATGGAGCCCCCGAAGCCATGTATCCAGGCGGCGCTGTAATAGGCCGTGCTGTGCTGCTCCACGAAGCCGTACCGCCCCCGGCCCGTGTTGGCCTCCATGTAGGAGAGCAGCCCGTCGGTGGTGGTCGGCACGCTCTCGGGCAGCATATAGCGCTGGTTATACATAAACAGCAGCGTCTCAAAATACAGCGGCAGCTGATAGAGCGTGTCCTTGTAGGCGGCCGCTTCCAGGGTCATGGGGAGCATGTCCTCCAGGGCGGCGCTGTCCACGAAGTCATGGATGGGAGACAGTATCCCCATCTCGGCGAACACCCCTATTTTGTCGTGGGCAAAGATGAACATGTCCGGCGCGGCGGAGGGGTCGTTGCCCACCAGCTTCAAAGAGTCCGTGAGACTGGTCTTCTTCTCAAAGGTGATGTCCAGGTCCGGCACAGCCTCGGCAAGATAGTCCTGCAAAGCCTGGATGACCGCGTCCTCCTTGTCGTGCCATATCACCAGCTTGTTGGCGTCGGCGCCTGCGTCCGCCCCGCCCTTCCCGCCGCAGGCGGCCAGGGCCAGGAGCATAGCCAGGGTCAGCAGTATGGATAAGTATCGTTTCATCATAAATCTCTCCTGCTTTTTTTATTCAGGAAGCATATTACCCGTGATATGCAGGGGGAGCTTGAGGGGGCGGAGCCCCGCCTCAAATCAGATCTGACGCCCCGCGTTTACGCGGCGAGCAACGCGAGGACTTTCGCGCAGCGAAAGTATCGGCGTCATTTATGCGGGTACACGGCGCTGCGTGTACCCGCATGATGGTCCGATATACGCCCTCAGGCTGCGGGCGCCTCGTAAAATACCTCCGCGTTCTCCGGGTCGGTCACCACGATCCACAGCTCGCTGCCCGGCTCCACAGAGAGGTCCGCGGTCTGCACGCTGCCCTCGTTGCCGTTGATGATAACGGAGTTTATCCAGCCGGGGGCCTGGATGGCGTACCAGCCGTCCTCCTCGGCCATCGGCTCGCCGGGCCAGGCGGTGAAGGCGTTGGTGCCGTCCGGCGCGGACCAGGCCCAGCAGCAGGGCCCCGCCCAATCGGCGGGCACCTGGGCGTGGATGGTCACGTCCTCCACAGCCTTGTCCGGGTCTTCGTATGCCACTTCATACGTCAAATCGTTGTACACCGTGATCCACAGCTCCTCCGGCTCGATGGTCACGTCCGCCGTCTTTTCGTCGTCCGCGCCCTCGTTGCCGCTGACGATGATACGGTTGACCCAAGTGGGGGCCTTGCCGGTGAACCAGCCGTTATCGCCCTCCTTCAGCTCCAGACCGGGCCAGGCGTCAAAGGCGTTTTTCCCGTCCGGATCGGACCAGGCCCACAGGTTGACCTTCTCCCAGGCCAGGGGCACGTATGCGTGGACCTTGAACCGCTCCACGTATTGCGGTATCTCCGTCTCCGTCAGGGCCTCGGCGGACACCTCGGCAGCCAGGTCATCCCCCACTGTCACCCAGGCGGGCGCACCGGCCTGAACGGGGACGGCGTCGGTCTGGACCGAGCCCTCGTTGGCGTTGACGATCACGTTCTGCACAAAGGCGGGCACATAGCAGTAATACCAGCCCTCCTCCCCCTCCAGGGGGTCCATCTCCTCACCGGGCCAGGCCTCGAAGGCGTTGGTCCCGTCGTCGGCCCATGCCCACAGGCAGGGCGCCTCCCAATCGGCGGGCACCTGGGCCGCGATGGGGACCATTTCCACTTCCTCCGCCGCTTCTTCTGGCTCCTCCGCCGCCAGAGCGGTCAGGGGCAGAAGGGTCAGGCACATAACAAGGGCGAGGAAAAATGCGAGCGTCTTTTTCATGGGGCATCCTCCTAATCATTGTGATAGTCCCAACATAGCATTGCATTTTTCGCCCGTCAACCGTTTTTTACGAAAGTATTTTCCCGTCGTTAAGGGCATGATATTCCAATTTTTGCCCCGTAATTTTAGTTAACTTATACATATAGTCAGGGGATTTTTCCCCGTCCCACCCCGATGGCAAAAACCGCAAAAAGAAAGTATTTTCTCAATTTTTCGCAAAACGGCCCCCTTCGGCGGTGCCGAAGGGGGGCCGTTGTCGTCCTGTGTCATCCATGCCACACCAGGGCCTGGCTCTCGGCCAGCACGCCGCTCTTGTTGGCGGCCCGCTGGCGCACGGTGATGACCGCGCCGTCCTCCGGCGGCTCCTCCATCTCGCAGCGCACCGTCCCGTCCGGGTCCAGGACCGT
>CANRNA010000233.1 GCA_947631805.1 uncultured Oscillospiraceae bacterium
GTCTCCTTCAGGCGCAGGCCCGTGACGGAGGCAAACCGGTTCAGCAGCGAGCACACCTGCTCCCGCGTCACGTTCCCGCTGGGGGAGAACACGTCGGCGGACCCGTCCCCGGTGACGATACCCTTTTCAAAGGCCCACACCGCGTACCCGGCAAAATACTGGCCATAGCTCACGTCGGAGAAGCGGTGGTAATTTGCCGACACGTACTGGGCGCTCACATATCCCGTGCCAGACCCGGTCCGGACCTGATACCAGTCTCCGGACTGGCCGAGAAGCGTCACCTGGTCGCCCTTGTTCAGGGTGGCGATGGGGCTGTTGCCGGTCCCCGGCCCGCTGCGCAAATTCACCCCCGAGCCGGTGATCTGCCCGGTGCACCAGGCGGCGGGGTCCACCCCCGCGTACCGGCCCAGGACCGTGATGAACATGCCCCGGGTCATGGTCCCGCCGGGGGAGAATTTATTGGCCTCCGTGCCCTGGAAGTAGCCGCGTCCGGCCACGAAGTCCACCGCCCCGTAATACCAGGCGGAGCTGGACACGTCCGTGAAGTCGCTGGCAGAGGCGGCCGCCGCCCCGATGGGCAGCGCCAGCAGGAGCGCTGCCAGCATCAGCAGCGCCGTCCCCGCCGCACATATACGCCGTATAGCCGTCATCATGGCTGACCTCTCTTTCTGGCGCGTATATGGTGATTGACGCGCATTCAAACGTGTGTTATACTCACTTGCAAGCATACCTTCACGCCTACTATAAACAAAAAATTACAAAATGTCAACAATTATGTAACCTTTCACACAATTTTGATGAAAGCATACACTGAATTGGGAGGTCGATCCAAATGGAAAAGCTGAAAGTCGGCGTCATCGGCGGCACCGGAATGGTGGGCCAGCGCTTCGTATCCCTGCTGGCGGAGCATCCCTGGTTCCAGCTGACCGTCATCGCGGCCAGCGACAGGAGCGCCGGGAAAACTTACGAGCAGGCCGTGGGGACCCGCTGGGCCCTGGAGGTGCCTATGCCGGAGCAGGCCAAGGGCATCGTGGTCAAGAGCGCTGTCCGCGACAGGGAGGAGATCGCGTCCCAGGTGGACTTCGTTTTCTCCGCCGTCGACATGAAAAAGGACGAGATCAGGGACCTGGAGGAGGCTTACGCAAAGCTGGAGTGCCCGGTCATCTCCAACAACAGCGCCCACCGCTGGACGCCTGACGTGCCCATGGTGGTGCCCGAGATAAACCCGGAGCACCTGGCCGTCATCCCCGCCCAGCGCAGGCGTCTGGGCACCAAGCGCGGCTTCATCGCCGTGAAGAGCAACTGCTCTCTGCAAAGCTACGTCCCCGCCCTGCATCCGCTGAAGGACGAGTTCGGCCTGAACAAGGTGCTGGTGTGCACCTACCAGGCCATATCCGGCGCCGGAAAGACCTTCGACACCTGGCCGGAGATGGTGGACAACGTGATACCCTACATCGGCGGCGAGGAGGAGAAGAGCGAACAGGAGCCTCTGAAGCTCTGGGGCAAGGTGGAGGATGACCATATCGCCAACGCAGTCGCCCCGTCCATCACCGCCCAGTGCCTGCGGGTCCCCTGCTCCAACGGCCACATGGCCGCCGTGTTCGCCAGCTTTGACAGAAAGCCCTCGCGGGAGGAGATACTCGCCCGCTGGGCCGCCTTTTCCGGCCGTCCCCAGCAGCTCGCTCTCCCCTCCGCCCCCAAGCAGTTCCTCCACTACTTCGAGGAGGACAACAGGCCCCAGACCCGTCTGGACCGGGGACTGGAGGGCGGCATGGCCGTGAGCGTGGGGCGTCTTCGCCCCGACAGCCAGTATGATTACAAATTCGTCTGCCTGAGCCACAACACCCTGCGTGGGGCGGCAGGCGGCGGCGTGCTCCTGGCGGAGCTGCTGTGCGCCGAGGGCTGGCTGGACCGCTGACCTCCTGAACGACTTAATACAAATGATGCCGTGGACCGACTGGCCCGCGGCATCTGTATTCTGGGAGGAATCATCTTGAAATCGCCTATATTCACCGGCTCCGGCACCGCCCTGGTGACGCCGATGCGCGCAGGGGGCGTGGACTACGCCGCCCTGGCCCGGATCATCGAGCGGCAGCACGCCGGAGGCACCGCCGCCCTGATCGTATGCGGCACCACCGGCGAGGGGGCCACCTTATCCCCCGCCGAGCATGAGGCGCTGTTCCGCTTCGCGGCGGACAGGAGCGCGGGCCGGATGAAGATCGTGGCAGGCATAGGCTCCAACGATACCGCCGCCGCCCTGGACATGGCCAAGCGGGCCGAACAGTCCGGCGCGGACGGGCTGCTGATGGTCACGCCTTACTATAACAAGACCACCCAGGCGGGCCTGGTGGAGCACTTCACCTATGTGGCGGACCGCTCGGCCCTGCCCCTGATCGTATACAACGTCCCCAGCCGGACGGGAGTGGGCATCGCGCCGGAGACCTACGCCCTGCTGGCGGACCACCCCAACATCAACGCCGTCAAGGAGGCCTCGGGGGATATCGGCCAGTTCGCCAGGACAGCGGCCCTGTGCGGCGATAGGCTCACCTTCCTCAGCGGCAACGACAGCGACACCGTGGCCATGATGGCCCTGGGGGCCCGGGGCGTCATCTCCGTGGCCTCCAACCTGGTGCCGGAGACGGTCAGCCGCCTGTGCGCCCTGTGCGCCGCCGGTGACTTCGCCGCCGCGTCGGCCCTGAATCGGTCGTACATGGACCTGTTTTCCGTCCTGTTCCGGGAGGTCAACCCCATCCCCATAAAGACCGCCATGGCCATGGCAGGGCTGTGCGCCGACGAGATGCGCCTGCCCCTGGTCCCCATGAGCGCCCCCCATCGGGAGGAGCTGCGGCGGGTGCTGGAGGGACACGGCCTTCTGGCCGCCCCCTGAGGCGAGCTAAACGCAGATCATAATAAAGCGCACCCGGGAGCGTCAGCTCCCGGGCGTTGCTT
>CANRNA010000234.1 GCA_947631805.1 uncultured Oscillospiraceae bacterium
GGCGCTCAACGCGGACCAGTGGGTGACCGCGCTCAAGGCCGCCGGGATGGGCGGGCTCATCCTGACATGCAAGCATCACGACGGCTTCTGCCTGTGGCCCAGCCGTTACACGGCCCACACCGTGGCGGCCAGCCCCTTCCGCGGCGGCCGGGGGAACGTGGTGCGGGAGGCGGCGGAGGCCTGCGCCCGGGGCGGTATCCGTTTCGGGATATATCTCTCCCCCTGGGACCGGCACGACGCCCGCTATGGCACGGGCCGGGCATACGACGACTATTTCGTCGCCCAGCTCACCGAGCTTTTGACGGGCTACGGGGAGATATGCAGCGTCTGGCTGGACGGGGCCTGCGGCGAGGGGCCCAACGGCAAGGTGCAGCACTACGATTGGGACCGGTACTATGAGACCGTCCGCCGCCTGCAGCCGGGGGCGTGCATCCATGTCTGCGGGCCGGATATCCGCTGGTGCGGCAATGAGGCCGGGCAGACCAGGGAGGCCGAGTGGAGCGTGGTGCCCCGGCGGACGGCGGACACGGAGAAGATCGCCGCCCAGAGCCAGCAGACCGATGACGCCGCCTTTCGGCGCCGCCCCATCCGGGCGCAGGACCGGGACCTGGGCAGCCGGGCCGTTTTGCGGGACGAGCCGGAGCTCATCTGGTATCCGGCGGAGGTGAACACCTCCATCCGCCCCGGCTGGTTCTGGCATCCGGAGGAGGACGGCCAGGTCATGGAGCTGGAAAGGCTGATAGATATCTATGAAAAGTCCGTGGGCGGCAACGCCACGCTGCTGCTGAACGTCCCGCCCACAAGAAAGGGAGTGCTCCATCCCAACGACGTGGCCCTTCTCGGCCGGTTCGGGGCGTATCTGCGCGCCGCTTACGGGAACGACCTGGCCGTGAGCGCGTCCGTGACCGCCTCCCCCGCCGCCCCAGGCTGCGGCGGGGAAAACGCCCTCACGCCGGATGAGCGCTATTATATGCCCGCGGCGGGGCGGCCCTGGGAGCTGGTCCTCCGCTGGCCGTCGCCGGTGACCTTCCGGCGGGTGGTGCTCAGAGAGCAGCTCCGGCTGAGCCAGCGGGTGGAGCGCTTTGCCCTGGACGCCCGGACGGAGGACGGCTGGCGTCAGATAGCCGCCGGGAGCGTCATCGGCAGCAAGCGCATCGTGACATTGCCGGAGCCCATCACCACGGACGGGCTGCGCCTGCGCGTCACCGACGCCCGGGTGGCGCCCACGCTGCGCTTCATCGGCGTGTACCTGAGCGGGGGATAATAACAGCGAAGCCCGGTGCTCTCCCACAAAGGAGAAGACCGGGCTTTTCCGCGCCGTTATTGCATCAGCTCATCTGTGAGCCGGATGATCTCCGGGGCCAGCTTTTCCCGGCGCCGGGCCGTGACACGCTTATACAGGGGCCAGGCCGCCAGGAGCAGGGCGATGCCCGCCGCGCCGATGAGGATACCGGGGAAAAACCAGGTCGTCCACACCATGACGCACGTCATGCCCAGGCCTAAAATGAGCGTTCCCGCGATGCCGACGGCCAGGGAGACGATGGTCCCCGGCGTGGTGACGCTCTTGTCCAGGCGGCGGAGCCGCTCCATTTTGTCCTCCTCCTTCGGGGGCGGGGCGTACTTCTCCCGGATGCGCTTTATCTCCGCCTGCTGCCCGGCGGAATAGGTATAGTTGAAGGTGGCGTTGTTATCCATGTTCCCGTTCTCCTTGCTTCAGATTTTTTCCCGCTCTTATTATCATATAGACTGCCATACCGATGACGATGACGCACGCGCCGCCGCCCGTGGCCCCGGTCATAACAGCGCGGAACGCCTCGTCGTCTCCGCCGAACTGGGCCAGCATGGCAGACTCCAGCGCCAGGACGGACACCAGCGCCGCCACGAAGTTGATGGCCTTGGCCGCCGAGAGAAGCGGGCTCCCATGGCGGCGGAATTTCACCATCTGCACGATGGACAGAATGACAGCGTAAAAGGAATAGGCGGCCATGGCGTAAATGAGATATCCCGGATAGCGAAAGCCCCTGCCGTACTGCACCATATAAATCACGATGCCCACGAGTGCCTGATTCATAAGCAGAAGCACGATGCCGCACACGCGATAGCGCCGCCACTCCTGCCGCGCTGTCAAGGGCGCTTTTCCCCGCCGGGCCACCAGCGCCAGGCGCATGGCCACCAGCAGCGCATAGTAGACGGCCAGGGCCGCGAACCACCAGGCGTTATAGTAGATGCCCAGAAACAGCTTCAGGACGATATACAGCGCGTTGATGACGATGCCTCGATAGAGATCCACGTCCGTGCGAAAACGCACGTCGGCCAGATACCGGGCTCCCAGCGGGTGGCTCTCGATCCTGCGGCGCAGGGCCCGGACGGGGTGTTTACGTCTCATCGTTGCCGCACCGCAGCCGGACGGTGAAGGCGCTGCCGCGGCCCACCTCGCTCTCCACCGCGATCTCGCCGCCCACGATGTCCACCACACGCTTGACCAGGGCCAGCCCCAGGCCGTTGCCCTGGGCGGCGTGAGAGGTGTCCCCCTGGTAGAACTTCTCAAAAATGTGCTTGCCCACCTCCGGCGCTATGCCGCAGCCGGTGTCGGTGACCGTCACCACGGCTATATCGCCCTCCTTGTGCAGCGCCAGGCCCACCGTGCCCCCCGGCCCGGTGAATTTCAGGGCGTTGGAGAAAAGGTTGTTCCACACCAGGCTCAAAAGCTCGGCGTCCGACTCGATGAGGACCGCGTCTTCTATATCGGTCTCGATCCCGATATCCTTTTCCTCCCAGGCGCTTTCAAATCCCAGCAGGCACTGGCGGAGCTGCTCGCCCAGGTCGTATTTCTTCTTCTCCGGGAATATCTGCTGATTTTCCAGCCGGTTCAGCTTCAGGATGTTGGTGATGAGGTCGGCCAGGCGGCGGCTGGCGGCGGTGATGGCCTTGGCGTATTCCAT
>CANRNA010000235.1 GCA_947631805.1 uncultured Oscillospiraceae bacterium
GCCGCCCTGGACGAGGACGTGGACATCTATTGGCTGGTCCAGGACGGGTATGAGAACCACACCATCGAGCAGGTGCTGCTCCGGTACGCGGAGTTTGACCATATCGACGTCACCAAGGTGGACCCGGTGCGCTATCCCGGCTTTGCCGCCCAGTACACCGATCAGTCCGTGACGGAAAACAGCGTCCTAGTGGTCAGCGGGGAGCGGAGCATGTATATCCCCTACGACTCCATGTGGACCTACTCCGACTACGAGACCTATTCCTATTACATGACCTACTATGACACCGAGTACCTGGACGTGTTCACCGGCGAGGGAAAGGTGACGAGCGCCATCCAGTACGTGACCGGGGACGAGCTGCCTGTGCTCTATTACCTCACCGGCCACGGGGAGACCGGCGTGTCCGACGACATCATGGACGCCATCGCCCTGGAGAACATCCAGGCCGAGAGCCTGGACCTGGTCACGGCGGGAGCCGTGCCGGAGGACTGCGCCGCCCTGGCCATATTCGGCCCGGAGAGCGACCTGTCCGTCCGGGAGCGGGAGATGGTGGAGGACTACCTGGCCGCCGGGGGCCAGCTGCTGCTCACCACCGCCTACGGGGCGGAAAAGCTGCCCAACTTCTCCGCGCTGCTGGATGATTTTGGCATCGACCTGCTGGGGGGCTATGTGATGGAGAGCGACAGCAGCCATTACAGCTATGGCTACATCGACCTGATTTTGCCCACCATCGGGGAGCACGACATCACCGCGCCCCTGCGGGAGAGCGAGAACTACCGGGTGCTCATGCCCGACTCCCAGGCCATGGCCGTCGCCGACGACCGGACGGAGGACCTGGACGTGACGGCGCTGCTGACCAGCTCCGACACCTCCTACCTCAAGCAGGACGTAGAGGGCCTGTCCAGCTACGAGCAGGCCTCGGACGACCCGGTAGGGGCCTTCCTCCTGGGGGCGGCGGTGGAAAACGAGACCACTGGGGCGCGGCTGGCGGTGTTCGGCAGCACCCGGTTCATGGAGGCGGATTTCAGCGACATGGTCTCCGGCGCCAACGAGGACCTGTTTTTGAACGCCGCGGCCTGGCTCTGCCGCCTGGAGGATAGCATATCCATCCACCCGAAGGTACTGTCCGGGGACTATCTCACCTTTGACGGGAGCACGGCCGGTGTACTGAAGGTGGTGCTGACGGTGGTGGTGCCGGTGCTGTTTCTGGCCGCCGGAGGCGTGATATTTATCAGAAGGAGGCGCCGCTGATGAAGCGCGGAGCGAAGCTGGGAGTGCTGCTGGGGGCGCTGGCGGTGCTGGTGGGGGCGTGGCTGCTGGCCGAGTCCCTGTCCGGCCGCCGGGAGGAGGCCCTGGCCCGGGAGGCCCACGCCGACCCCATCGACATATCCGTGGGGGAGAGCGGGGACGTGACCGCCATCTCCTGGAACTATTTCGGCGACACAGTGAGCCTGCGCTATGACGCCGACGCCGCCGTCTGGCGCAACGCCGACGACGAGGCCTGCCCCATCAACTCCGAGGCCGTGGAGGCGCTGGTGGACGCGGTGGCCTCCGCCCAGGCGGACGACGCCATCGAGGACGTGACGGATTTTGACCAGTACGGCCTGGCGGACCCGGCCATCGTGGTCATGGCCGCCACGGAGGACAACATCGTTACATACAACGTGGGCGACCCCACCGCCGCCGGGACCTATTACGTCCGCCTGGACGGGGGCGACACGGTCTACACGGAGACCGGCGCCCTGGCCCGGGCCTTTCAGACCACCCTGGACGACCTGCTGGACCTGGAGAGCGTTCCCCACGACATCGACACCGTCACGGCCCTGACCGTGACCACGGACGCGGGCGATTACGCCCTGGAGCGGCTGGAGGACCCAGGGGCGGTCTGGTATACGGACACCTGGCCCTGGTTTTTGCTGGACGCGGACGGCGCGCCCCGGCGGCCCCTTGACACCGACCGGGTGGAGGAGCTCTATGGCCTGGTCACGGATGTGACGTTTTTGGACTGCGCCACCTGGAACGGCGGCGACGGCTTCGGCATGGACGCTCCCCAGGGGACCGTCACCGTGGACTACCGCAACAACGACGGGGAGGGGGGAGCCTTCACCCTGGAATTTGGGGACTACCTGTCCGACGGGCAGGTATATGTCCGCCTGGCCGGGAGCCAGCTCATCTACCGGGTGAGCGGTTCCATCCTGGACGGGCTGATGTACCCGGATTTCGACGCCATGGCCCCCCTGGCCCCCACCGCCCTGAACTGGGACGGGCTGAAGGGCATCCACCTGGCTCTGGAGGAGGGGGAGTATGACATCCTGCGCACCCGCTCCACCCCCATGGAGGAGGGCGAGGAGCCGGAGGATATATACACCGAGGGGGACAGGAGCCTGGACGCCGAGACGGTGAAGACCTGGCTGCGGCAGGTCTATGAGCTGCCCGCGGACAGCCGGGCGGAGGATGGCGTCGGCCGGGCGGAGGTGTTCTCTCTCTCCTTTGACCAGGAAAACGCCGCCTACCCACGGGTGACGGTGGTCTTCCGCTCCTACGACAGCGCCCACTATCTGTGCACGGTCAACGATCAGGAGAGCTATTTCGTCCCCCGGTCCTCCGCCGAGTCCCTGGCGCGGAACGCCGCCGGACTGCTGAAGCAGGAGGCGTCGCCCTCGCCCTCGCCCGCGCCCTGACGGGGCGGCAAAAGCCCTCTCCTTATATAGGAATGGCACGGCCAGGCCGTGCCATTCCTATGTCCGCGTACTAACTGCGTGCCGCCCGCACCAGCTCCCCTAGGGTCATATCTGCCGCCCGGCGGGACAGCTCCGGCAAGAGCTCTGTGAGCCTCTCGTCCGTGAGGCCGTCCGCCAGGGATTGGCCGAGGGTATAGGCGAATATCGTCATGGGGTCGATGCTGCGAAAGCTGTCCA
>CANRNA010000236.1 GCA_947631805.1 uncultured Oscillospiraceae bacterium
TGCCACATGTCCTCCGTCACCTGCCGCACCGTGGAGCGCAGGCGGCGGAACAGATAGGCGAAGCGGGCGGTCTTGTCAGCGAAGCCGTGGAGCTCCTGGTCGATGTACTGGTCCACATACTTGTCCGCCAGCTGCCCCACCCGCCGCTCCGTCACGGCGGCAAAGCCCCCCTCCACCAGCACGTCTCTGGCCACGTTCTCCAGGATGTAGTGCATGAACGTGCCATAGTCCCTGGGGTCGAACACCGCCTGCTGGCGGGGCCGGGCCTTCATGCCGTACTGGAGGAAGTACCCGAACCGGCAGTCGGCGAATTTCTCCGCCCTGGTGGCGCTCAGCCGGGGCTCCGGGCCGTACAGCGCCCGCACGGAACCGGCGGACAGGTCCCCGCCCGGCCCCCGGGAAGCCGCCGCCAGCCGGGCAAGCTCCGGCTCCCGCCCCAGGCGCACGAAGTGTTCCCGGGCGGCGGCGCACACCGGGTCATCGTCCCCCGCCTGGCTCTGGAGCGCCAGGCCGAAGGCCGGGCCCGACGCGAAGGTCCTGGCCCGGAGGATATCCCCCCGCCGGGCCTTCACCCCCAGCAGGGCCTCCGCCCGGCCGATGAGCAGGCTGGGCTGGGTCGTGCCGCCCTCGCCGTCCGCCGTGGGCCAGCTCATATAAAGGCTCTCCGAGGGCAGGCTCAGGCAGCTGTATATCCGCCCCAGCTCCCGGAACATGTCCTCCTCCGCGTCCCCCAGGGCCAGGCCCAGGGCGGCCAGCTCCTCCCGCTCGTCGGCGGTGAACACGCCGCCCCCCTGGTCCGGGGCCGGGATGCGCCCGTCCGCCGCCCCCAGCAGCAGCAAATGCCTGGTGTGGCGGCGGCGCATGCCGTCGATGTCCCCGGCGCTCACTCGGTCCAAAGACACGGGGATGACGTTCACGTCGTATTTGGACAGCATCAGGGTGAACAGCCCCTGAAACTGCTCCCCGTCCATGGGCATGTCCCCCAGCACCGCGGCGAACTGCTCCAGAGCCGTGCACACCACGTCCCACAGCCGGGCGCATTCCGCCGCCGTCTCCCGGCGGCCCGCCACGGCCAGCTCCTCCGCACGGGCCTGAAGGCGCTCGGCAAGGGATGTCTCCTCCAGAAAGGCCCCGAGGGCCCCTGCCTGCTCCGCCGCCGTCCGGGCCTGCTTCATCCGCTCCTCCAGGGCGCGCAGGGGCTCTGTCACCGCCCGGCGCATCCGGTCCAGGTCCTCCAGCGCCAGGCGGGCCGTCTCGTCCATGTCCCGGTTGTAGCCCTCCGGGTGCATGGTCCAGGGCCTGTCCCACTGGCTGCCCCGGATGCCCCACAGCAGCACGTAATTTTCCAGCCGGTCCACATCCTCCACAGGGATGGGGCCCAGCCCCGTCTTCAGATAGCCGAACACGGCCTCGTACTCATAGCCCCGGCATACCGCCTCCAGAGCGGAGGCAATGGCCAGGGGCACGCTTTTTTGCAGGGTATCCCCCCGGCCGGAGAGGAACACCGGCACCCCGTACCGGGCGCAGGCGCTCTCCAGGGCGGTGCGGTAATCCCCGAAGCCCCGGGCCGCCACGGCCATATCCCGCCAGCGGCACCCGCTCCGGGCAAGCTCCGCCAGCCGGGCCGCCGCCAGCTCGCACTCCTCGTATATATCCGCCGCGTACACCGCCGTGACCGCCCCGTTATTCTCCGGGGGCCGGGCCGGGGCGAAGTCGAACAGGTGCCCGCACAGATATCCGATGGGCCCGCTCTCCTCCCCGGCGGGCTCCAGCCACTGCTCCCGGCACTCCATCCCGTACTCTCTGGCCGTCCCGGCCAGCCACCGGGCCGTGTCCATGGGCAGGCGGAACACGTCCCCCGCCCCGTCCCGGCCGCAGGTCAGGCACACGGTCAGGTCCGCCCCGGCCCGGATGATGGCCCGCAGAACGTTCCGCTCCAGCGCCGTGAAGTCGGAAAACCCGTCCACGTAAAACACGCCGTTTATGACCGGGCTGTCCCCGATGAGGTCCGCCAGCCGTTCCAGCTGGTCGGCCGGGTCCGCCCCGCTCCGGCCCTGCACGGCGCTGTACGCCTCCAAGAGCAGGCTCAGGTCCCGCAGCTTGTCCGCCAGGGGGCCCTCCGTCCGCCCGGCGGCGTCCAGAAGCATGTCCGCCGTGATACCGGCGTTTCTCAGCTCCTCCACCCCGTGGGCCAGGCCGTCCAGCATCCGGGGCTCTCCCCGGCCCAGCCGATAGGACCGCAGCCGGTCCGCCACGGTCTGGGCGGCCACGGCCATGCACAGCAGCCGCCCGGCCCTGTCCATCACAGGCCGCCCGCCGCCGCACTGGGAAAACACCCGCCGGGCAAGCCCCGTGAAGGACAGCACCTCCCCGTACCGGCTCAGCTTGTCCCCCGCCGCGGCGCACAGCTCCCGCTCCGCCTCGTGGCTATACTGCTCCGGCACCAGCAGGACCAGGTTTTTCCGGCCCTGGGCCACATATTCCCCTATCTCCCGGAACACGAGCCCCGTCTTTCCGGCGCCCGCCCGGCCCAATATCAATCGTACCATGGCCTTATTATACTATATCTCCCCCGGATTGTCATGATTTTTCGCCCGGCGCTTCCCCCTTGCCCCCGATTGGGCAAAAGAGTATAATAGACCCGAACACAGCGTTTCGCGGAAGGAGGCGCCCCATGGACGACTTACTGCGCGGCCTGAATCCCGCCCAGCGGGAGGCCGTCACCACAACGGAGGGCTTCGTGCGGGTCATCGCCGGGGCCGGGTCCGGGAAGACCAGGGCCCTTTCCCGCCGGTTTGCCTATCTGGTCAACGGCCTGGGCATACTGCCTGGGAACATCCTGTGCGTCACCTTCACCAACAAGTCGGCCAACGAGATGCGCCAGCGCATCCACGACCTGACCGGCGA
>CANRNA010000237.1 GCA_947631805.1 uncultured Oscillospiraceae bacterium
GCGCCGGAGCCGATGAGCACGTTGTTGCCGATGGTGGGGTGGCGCTTGCCCTGGTCCTTGCCGGTGCCGCCCAGGGTGACGCACTGATACAGCAGCACGTCGTCCCCGATCTCGGCGGTCTCGCCGATGACCACCCCCATGCCGTGGTCGATGACCAGGCGGCGGCCGATGACCGCGCCGGGGTGTATCTCGATACCGGTCTTCTTCCGGGTCCGCTGGGATACGGCCCTGCCCAGGAATTTCAGTCCGTGGGTCCAGTACCAGTGGGCCCGGCGGTGGCGCATGACCGCCTTCACGCCGGGGTACATGAGCCAGACCTCAAAGGCGCTGCGGGCGGCAGGGTCCCGGGCCTGATAGGCGCGTATGGTCTCTCGCAGATAGTCAAACATACAGGAAACGATCCCTTGATCCTTTATCATTTATTTTTACGGAGTGTCCCGTGAGGAAGCCGTCCTCCTGGCCGTCGATGTGCACCCAGGCGAACTGCCCGGCTGCGGCGTCGCCGGTGAAGAGGACCTGGCCGTCCACCTCCGGGGAGTCGGCATAGCTGCGGCCCACCCAGCGGCCGTCCTCGTCCCGGCCCTCGCACAGGACTTTGAGGGTCAGGCCAATGTGCCGGTCGTTGTACGCCTCCATGATGCGTTCCTGCAGCGCCATGGCCGCGTCCCGGCGGCGTTCCGCCTCCTCCTGGTCGCATCGGTCGGGCATCTGAGCCGCCGGGGTGCCCTCCTGGGGGGAGAACACGAACACTCCTACCCGCTGCAGCAGCTGCTCCCGGAGGAAGTCCATGAGCTCTTTAAATTCCGCCTCCCCTTCGCCGGGCAGGCCTACGATGAGGCTGGTGCGGATCACCACCCCGGGAATGGAGTCCCCCAGCGTTTTGAAGAGCGCGCGGATGCTCTGCTTCGTCTCCGGTCGGCGCATCCGGCGCAGGATGGCGTCGTTCACGTGCTGGATGGGGATGTCCAGATACTTCACGATCTTGGGCTCGGCGGCGATCAGGTCAATGAGCTCGGCCGTGATCTCGTGGGGGTAGAGGTAGTGGAGCCGTATCCATTCTATGCCGTCCACCTTCACCAGTTCCTGCAGCAGAGTACAGAGCGTGGTGCCGTC
Source organism: uncultured Oscillospiraceae bacterium (assembly GCA_947631805.1). GTDB lineage: Bacteria > Bacillota > Clostridia > Oscillospirales > Oscillospiraceae > CAJOIG01. The sequence goes on from CANRNA010000237.1 coordinate 1,114, forward strand.
CCGGAAGTCATGGCCGTAGGCCGTCACGTCCTGGGCCACCAATATGAGCTCCTTCACCCCGTCTGCGGCCAGGGCCTTCGCCTCGGAGAGGATGGCGTCCATGGGCCGGGAGCGGTAGCGGCCCCGGATGGAGGGGATGACGCAGTAGGCGCAGTGGTTGTCGCACCCGTCGGCTATTTTCAGATAGGCCCAGCCCGGACCGGTGGTCACGGCCCTGTCCAGCTCCGGGAGCGGCGCGTTCTTGTCCGCGAAGCGGCGGAAGTGGGGCTGGGGGGATTCCAGGGCGGCCACGATGTCCGGGAAGCTGCCGGTGCCCAGCACCGCGTCTATCTCCGGTATCTCCCGGAGGATATCCCCCTGGTAGCGCTGGGGCAGACAGCCCGTCACCACCAGACGGCGCAGATGCCCGTGGGTCTTCAGCTGCGCCAGCTCCAGGATGGTGTCGATGGCCTCCTGCTGGGCCGCCTCGATGAAGGCGCACGTATTGACCACCGCGGCGTCCGCCTGGGCGGGGTCCGCGATGATCTCATGCCCGGCCGCTGTCACCAGGGCCAGCATTTGTTCCGAGTCGATGAGGTTCTTGGCGCAGCCAAGAGAGGTGAAGTGTACTTTCATTCGTCGTCCGCGCCGTAACGGTTCATGGCGGCGCGTATCTCCTCCCAGGAATAGCCCCGGCGGAACAGGGCCGCCGCGGCCTTGTCCCGCTCCTTTCGGTCAGAGGCGTCCCGGCCCCGGAGACGGGCGGCCAGGAGCCGGTCGATGGTCTCCGTGTCCTCCGGCAGCTGGGTCAGGGCCTCCTCCCACAGCGGGGCGGGCACCCCCCGGCGCTTCAGCTCGCTCCGCACCCGGCCGGGGCCGTAGCCCATGGCGGCGTAGTGGCGCACGATCATGGCGGCGTACTCGGCGTCGTCCACGAATCCGTAGTCCACGCACAGGGCGGTCACCCTGTCGATATCGGCCTGGGCGCAGCCCTTCTGGGCCAGCTTGTCCCGCAGCTCCTTTTCGGAGTGGGGGCGCTTGAGGTATTCCAGGGCCCATTTTTTTGTCTGCTCCAGGGGGGAGGCGGGCGCCTTCCGGGGCGGCTCCAGCTCCCCCGCCGGGTCGTTCATCACCGAGCGAACGGTGTGTTTATAGGGGCTGTCAGAGGGCATTACTCGTCCGCGCCGTCGTCAAAGTCCTCGGCGGACACGTCCACGGCCCGCCCGGCGGCCTTGGCGGCCTTCAGGGCCTGGGGGGTCATGAGCTTATAGGCGTTGGCTCTGATCTGGGCCTCTATCTCGTCGGCCTTGTCGGGGTTTTCGATGAGGAACTCCCGGACCCCGTCCCGGCCCTGGATGCGCTCGCCGCAGACGGTGAACCAGGCCCCGGCCTTTTCGATGATGTCCAGCTTCACGCCCAGGTCGATGATCTCGCCGGTCTTGGAGATGCCCTCCCCGTAGATGATGTCGAACTGGGCCTCCTTGAAGGGGGGCGCCACCTTGTTTTTCACCACCTTGACACGGGTGCGGTTGCCGATCATCTCGTCCCCGGACTTGAGGGTCTCCACCCGGCGCACGTCCAGGCGCACGCTGGAGTAATACTTCAGCGCCCGGCCGCCGGGGGTGGTCTCCGGGTTGCCGTACATGACGCCTATCTTCTCCCGGAGCTGGTTGATGAACACCACGATGCAGTTGGTCTTGCTGACGATGCCCGCCAGCTTCCGCAAAGCCTGGCTCATGAGCCGGGCCAGCACGCCCACGGTGGAGTCGCCCATCTCGCCCTCCAGCTCGCTGCGGGGCAGCAG
>CANRNA010000238.1 GCA_947631805.1 uncultured Oscillospiraceae bacterium
ACCTCGTCCCGGCTGGCGAAGAACCGGGCGTTGGCGTCGATGGTGGAGTCGGTCAGCTCCACCACGTGGGTGGGGGCAATGAAGGCGTCGCCGGGCTCGTTGAAGCCGATGTGGCCGTTGCGGCCCATGCCGAGAAGCTGGATATCCGCCGGGCCGAGGTCGCGCAGCAGCCGCTCGTACCGCCTGCACTCCGCCGCCGGGTCCGGGGCCTTGCCGTCGGGCACGTTGGTGTTGGCCTTGTCGATGTTGACGTGGTCAAAGAGGTTGGTATTCATGAAATACCGGTAGCTCTGGTCGTGGGTCCCGTCCAGGCCCGCGTACTCGTCCAGATTCACGGTGGTGATGCGGGAGAAGTCCAAATCCCCCGCCCGACACCCGGCGATAAGGTTCTGGTACAGGCCCACCGGGGTGGAACCGGTGGCCAGGCCCAGGATGCTCCGGGGCTTTGCGATGACCTGGGCCGCCATAATGGCCGCCGCCTTACGGCTCATGGACTCGTAATCCTTTGTGCAATAGATGATCATATCGTTTTCCTCCTCAGCCTTTTACGGCGCCCATGGTGATACCCTGGGTAAAATATTTCTGGAAAATGATGAACACGGTCAGGATAGGCACGGCCGCCAGGGCCGCCCCGGCCATGATCAGGCCATAGTCGGTGCTCAGCTCCGCCTGGAGCTGGGCGATGCCCACGGAGATGGTCAGGTTGCTGGTGCTGGACAGCATGATCAGCTGCATGAAATAGTCGTTCCAGGAGTTGATGAAGGTGAAGATAGCCAGCGCGCCGATGCCCGGCTTGACCAGGGGCACCACGATGCGCAGGAAGGTCTTGGCCTCGCTGGCGCCGTCGATGCGGGCGGCCTCCAGCATCTCGCCAGGTATGCTCTCGGAAAACTGCTTCATCAAAAACACGCCGAAGGGCCAGCCCACGATGGGGAATATGACGGCCCCCATCTTGTCATACAGGTGCAGGGCGCTCATCTCCCGTATCAGGGGGATGAGGATGACCTGTTTTGGCAGGGCCATGGCGCACACGATGACGCTGAACACCAGTCCCCGGCCCAAAAATCGCTTTTTCGCCAGGGAGTAGCCCGCCATGGTGGCGGTGATACACGTCAGTATCATGGAGGCCACCGCCATCCACACGGTGTTGATGAGCCAGCGGATAGCCGCCGGGACCTCCGGTCCGGTTATCTTCTTGGTGGTGATATCGTAGCGCGGGCCCACTCTCTGGCCCTCCCCGTCCACCTTCTCATTGACTGAAATGCCTGTGGGGACGCTCAGCTCGAACAGCGGGGCCGTGCGGCGGCTGAACAGCTTTTCATAGTTGGTCGTGACCCACTCGCTGGGCCACCAGGCGGGGGACGTGGCGTTGATCTCCTTGGCCGTCTTGAAGGAGCCCGTGATAATCCAGTACAGGGGGAACAGGAACATGAAGGCCAGGGCGATGAGCAGTATGACGGTGATGACCTTATAGGGGGTCGCGTGATGGACGCCGTGGTTGAGATTGTTCACGATGCGCACCTCCCTCAGTAGCTGGTGTCCGCCTTGGCCAGCTTGAACTGGACGGCGGAGAAGACGGCTATGATGATGGCCAGTATCACGCCCATGGCGTTGCCGTAGCCGTAGCGGAACAGCTTGAACGCCTGGTAATAGATATAGTACATGATGGTATCCGTACTGTGGTTCGGCCCGCCCGACGTCAGCAGCTGGATAAGGGCGAAGCACTGGAAGGAGTTGATGGTGGTGATGACCAAAATGTACAGGGTGGTGGGCATGATCTGGGGCCATTTTATCTTCCAGAACACCTGCAGGTCGGTGGCCCCGTCCACCTGGGAGGCCTCCACCAGGGAGTGGTCCACGTTCCCCAGGGCGGACACGTACAGCACGATGGGCTGGCCCACGGAGGTGGTCAGCAGTATCAGGATGATACACCCCAGGGCGAACCGCTCGTCACCCAGCCAGTTGATGTTCTTGTCGATAAGGCCCACGGCCTTGCCGATGTAGTTGAAAATGCCGTAGTAGTTGTTGTACATCCACTTCCACACCACGGTCACGGCCACGGAGCCGGTGACCACAGGCAGATAAAAGATGCACCGGAACGCGCTGCGGATAGGGCCGCGCATCTTGTAGATGGCGGAGCTGACCCACAGGGAGAACGCGCACGTCACCGGCACGGAGACCACCACGATGACGATGGTGTTGCGCAGCGCCCGCAGGAAAATGGGGTCATGGAACAGCTCCTTGTAGTTGGCCAGACCCACGAAGATGTCCTCACGGCCCATGGTGGCGTCGAAAAAGCTGGTGTAGATGCACATGATCATGGGATACACCACGAACCCCACGAAGAAGATCAGGCTCGGCAGCAGAAAAAGATAGCCGGAAATGGTCTCCCGCCGCACCAGGGCCTTACTCATCTGGGATCTCTTGACCAAGGCAGATCAGCCTCCTTCCATAAGATAGTTGTTTCGGGGCACACAGCTCCGTCCGTGATAGGCCCCGGGCGGAGCTGTCTGCTTCGAGAAAAGATCACACCCTCTCCCGCGCACAACGCGGGAGAGGGTGCGCACCTATCTAATCGTTGTTTTTACCGGGATCGCTCAGTTTCCGGCTGCCTTGTTGGCGTTGGTGACAAAGGTCTCCAGCTCTTCGGCCGGGTCGCCGCCGGTGCCCACGCGCTGCAGCATGTTCCACCACTCCGCACGAGCTTCCGTCCAGCCCGCCGTCACCTGGTAGTAGTCGCCCAGGTACGGCATAAGCTTCGTGTACTCCGCCATCGTGGCGTTGTCCGCCCAGATACCGCTCAGGTCAGCCCCGTGCACCGTGTCACGCACCGCAAAGTAGTTGGCCGCCTTCACAGCCTCCGTCAGACCTTCCTCGCTGTCCGC
>CANRNA010000239.1 GCA_947631805.1 uncultured Oscillospiraceae bacterium
AGGCCCAGGAGGATGAAGAACATCGTCAGTCCCCGGACGGTGTTCAGGTCCAGAAGGGGATAATAGCCCTCCACACGGGGTGCGTGGGTCCGGCGGGCGTGTATGACCGCCGCGGCTGTGGATGCCCCCAGGAGGATGAGCGCCACAAAGGACCAGAAAAAGGGCTGGACGATGCCGTCCTGGCCGGTGAATATCCCCCGGATGACCTGCCAGGCCGTGGAGAAGGTGTCCGCCCGGAAGAATATCCAGGCGAAGGCCACAAAACAGTACGTGACCACGACGCCCGCCATCCGGGAGAGGGCCGTCTCCCGCCCCCGGCGGGGCAGCAGCTTGTCCACGCACAGGGCCGCCCCGTGCAGACCGCCCCAGAAGACGAAGGTCCAGCTGGCCCCGTGCCACAGGCCCCCCAGGAGCATGGTGATCATAAGGTTAACATAACGTCTTGCGGTCCCCTTCCGGTTGCCGCCCAGGGGGATATACAGGTATTCCTTCAGCCAGGTGGACAGGCTGATATGCCACCGCCGCCAGAATTCCGTGACGCTGCCGGATATGTAGGGCAGGTCGAAGTTGGGCCTGAAATCGTAGCCCAGGCACCGGGCGCAGCCGATGGCGATGTCGGAGTAGCCGGAGAAGTCAAAATATATCTGGATGGAGTAGGAGACCACCGCCAGCAGTATGGTGGCCCAGTGGAAGGCCGCGGGCGCGAAGAACACGTCGTCCACGAACACGGACAAATGGTCCGCGATGACGATTTTTTTGAACAGCCCAAAGGCCATGAGCTGGAGCCCGCGCTCCAGGCCCTTCAGGGTGGTCCGCCGGTCCTCCCGGAGCTGGGGGAGAAAGTCCGCCGCCCGGACGATGGGGCCCGCCACCAGCTGGGGGAAGAAGCTCAGATACAGGGCCAGGCGGACGAAGTCCCGCTCCACCGGCAGCTTGCCCCGGCGTACGTCGATGACGTAGCTCAGGGCCTGGAAGGTGTAAAAGGATATGCCCACCGGCAGGATGATGCGCAGCGTGCCCACGGGCCGCCCCATGACGGCGGCCAGGGAGTCCAGGAAGAAGTTGAAATACTTGAAAAAGCCCAGCACGGCCAGGGGCACGATGATGCCCACGGCGCAGGCGGCCTTGCTCTCCCGGCGAAGAGCGGTCAGATAGGAGGCCGCCGTCACGCCCAGGAGGAGGAAGCAGAATCGCCAGTCCCACCAGCCGTAGAAAAAGTAGCTGGCCAGCAGCAGGAACAGCTCCCGGGGCCGGGGCGTTTTCAGCCGCTGGAGGAGCGCCGCGCCCGCCAGCACCACGGCGAAAAAGATAATGAATACAGGGGAGGCAAAGCTCATAGTCCCGCCTCCCGCATCATGGCGTAAAGCTCCTCGGCCATCATCCGGTGGCCGTCTCTGTTCAGGTGCCCGCTCCCCACGGAGGTGTTGGAAAAGCCGTAGGGGAGGACATGGTTTTCGTCGTATTCCTTTTGGAAGCGGTCCCGCATGTCCAGAAAGAGGACGCCGTTTTCCTCGCACAGGTCCGCGAAGGCGTCCTCCTCCGCCTGGGTGGTGGAGAAGGTGATGGACCCGTCCTTGTTCAGCGCTGTGCCGGGGTGGTAGGCGATGATGAGCCTGGCTCCGGAGGATGCGACGGTGTCGGCCATTCGTGAGAGAAGGGCGGAGAGGAAGGAAGAATTCTCCGCTGTCATTGCTTGGGCCAAAGTGTCGGCGGGTACGGCCGCCATATCCTCGTCGTCTGCTTGGCCGAGCATGCCCTTCAGCTGGTGATAGAGCCTGCGAAGGTACTGGTTTTTCTGGAGCAAGCCGATGATGCCATTGGCATGAGATGGTATTTCAGGATATTCTCCAACCATTACTTTTGAAATGTCTTCGTCTGAATAGTCGAGGGAAGCAATTTGAATGACAACAGCTGATGCCGGAGTGTATTTATTCACTGCGGCAGTTAGATTCTGTGCGCAAGTGAGGAAATAATGTCCTGCCATCCCAATGTTATAGACAGTTCTATCAGTGAATGCGGCGTTTAATCTGTCGGCTGTGGATTCAGAAGCCTTTACACAACTTGCATCCATCTGTGAAGAACCCATTATAAGAATATCAATATTCATTGAAGGATTATAATCGAACATGTTTCGGTATCCCTCATTGTTTGTATAGCCATAGGAGAAACCTTCTAACGCCTGTGACCAGAAAGTATTGCCTGTAGGGGTATAATCAGTAACGCCATCAAGACACACATCATGTACAGGAACGTTATAGTACCACATACAAAACAGCGTCAGCGTGATAAACGCCAGGACGCCTGACAGCAAGACCTTGCCAAACCACAGCAGCGACCCGTGCTTGACCCTCAATTCCATGACGTAGCCTCCAGCTAACAAATTTCTCTGGTTTGTTAGCTTAAAGCTAACAAACGCATTTTATCAGCGCCTATTTCTTCTGTCAAGGAAAATGTAAGCTAATAGCGTACATACTCAAATTTATTAGCTAACAAGGGAGTGCGCTGTTCATGGACAAGGTCATGCTGGGAAACAGGATCCGTTTGGCGCGAAAGGACGCGGGCCTTACCGGTGAAAAGCTGTCAGAGATGTGCAATATCAACGCGGCCTATCTGCGCCAGATCGAGTGCGGGGCGAAGATGCCAAGTCTGCCGCTGTTCGCTTCGCTGTGCGAGGCGCTGGACGTCTCGCCCTCCTATCTGCTGGCGGACGCGCTCCCCAGCTCCGGCAACAGGGACCTGGACGCCCTGCTGGAGCTTTGCAAAAACGCCTCGCCCCAGCAGATAGACCTCATCGCGTTTTTGCTCAACGCGCTTGCCCAGTATCTCTCGCGCTGAGTGGGTCCGCTTGGGATGCGGGCCCTTTTCTG
>CANRNA010000240.1 GCA_947631805.1 uncultured Oscillospiraceae bacterium
CGCCCCCTGGACAGCCGGGAGACGGAGGCGCTGGAGCGGGTGCGGGAGAGCTTCCGCACGCTGGACATCATCCCCTGCACCGGCTGCCGGTACTGCGTGGACGGGTGTCCGGCGTCCATCCCCATCCCGGACCTGTTCGCCTGCCTGAACGCCAAGCGCCGGTATGGCGGCGGGAGCGCCGGGTATTACTACGACAACGTGTACACCCTCCGGGGCGGCAAGGCGTCGGCGTGCATAGCCTGCGGCCAGTGCGAGCAGGCCTGCCCCCAGAAGCTGCCCGTCCGGGCGCTTTTGCAGGACGTGGCCCGGACCTTTGAGACGTGAGGGAGGCGCGGACATGGAAGACAGACGGCTGGTGATGGTCCTGGACGGCCAGGGGGGCGGCATCGGCGCCCAGCTCGCCAGGCTGCTGGTACGGGGAATGCCCGCGGGCTGGGAGCTTCTGGCCGTGGGGACCAACGTGACCGCCACCGGGGCCATGCTGCGGGCCGGGGCGGCCCAGGGGGCCACCGGGGAGAACGCGGTGCTCTATAACGCCGCCCGGGCGGACATCATCCTGGGGCCTGTGGGCATCGTGCTGGCAAACGGCATCATGGGGGAGGTGTCCCCCGCCATGGCGTCGGCGGTGTCCGGCTCCCGGGGGGCGAAGATACTCATCCCCACCTCCACCTGCGGCGTGTTCGTGGCGGGCACGGAGGACCTGCGGCTGGAGGAATACCTCCGCCGGGCTGCGGACAAGGCCCTGGAGCTCATGAACGGCTGACAGGCAAAGGTAAAAGCCACGCTCTGAAAAAGGGCGTGGTTTTTTGTAACGTTTTTCGTTTTCGTGTGTCTAATAGGCGTCGAAAGCCGGAAGAGAGGCGAGGCCGTGGGCAGAAACAGGCATCCGCCGGAGATATCGGAGCAGGCGCTGTGCGCCGAATACGAGGCGGTGTACCATTACGCCCTGAGCCTCTGCCGCCGGGAGGCGGAGGCCCAGGACATCGCCCAGGAGACGTTTTTGAAGGCCCTGAAGGGCCGGGGGTCCTTCACCGGGGAGAGCAGCCTGTACACCTGGCTGTGCGCCATTGCCAAAAACCTGTGGCGCAACAGGGCCCGGAAGTTGGGCCGGGAGACGGCCCTGGACTGGGACGCCTCCCCGGAGGGGGAGGGCTGGGAGCGGGCCGTGGAGGACCACGACATGTCCCTGGCCGTCCACCGGGTCCTTCACGGGCTGGGGGAGCCGTACAAGGAGGTGTTCTCCCTGCGGGTGTTCGGAGAGCTCTCCTTCGGGGAGATAGGGGGCCTTTTCGGCAAGACGGAGAGCTGGGCCCGTGTCACCTATCACCGGGCCAGAAAGGCCATCACAGACACATTGAGAAAGGAAGGAACGCTGTGAACGAGGAAAAACACGATACGCTGCCATGCCCGATCGTGCGGGACATCCTGCCCCTTTATCACGACGGGGTGGTGAGCGCCGAGACGCGCTCGGCGGTGGAGGAGCACCTGATGGAGTGCGAGAGCTGCCGGGCGGAGTACGAGGCCATGGAAAAGCAGCTGCCGGTGAAGGGGGCGGAGCCGTCCACGAAAAAGCGGTTTCTGGCCATGGTGGGAAGGCAGAAGCGGAAGAAAATAATTGCCGTCGTGCTGGCGGCGGTGCTGGCGGCGGCCGCCGCTGTAGGGGGCATCTCGGCGCTGAGCGAGTTCTGTATCGTGCCGCTGGACTGGGACAGATGCGAATTGATGGACGTCTGCAAGGTGGAGACGCCGGAGGGCAGGAAGGCCTTTGTTCGCTGGTCCCACGACTACGGCGGCTCAATAGCCACATGGCGCAGCTTAGTCGAGACGGACGACGGCGTGCGCGTGGAGATCGAGGTAAAGCATCCCGTGCTGGAATGGGTCTCCGAAAAGGGTGTTAAGCGGGTAGATCAATGGTTCGTGCCTATAGAGGGAGACTTGGAAGAGGTCAGATTCAACGGGCAGACAGTCTGGACGGAGCCGGAGGACGGCATCTAGGAGGATAACGGCTATGTGCGGGCTATCTGGGAGCTGGAGCAGGCGCTGCACGATATGGAAGGCGGAGCCGCGGCCTACGACTTCGCAGATGACTATGTATATCTGCTGTTCCCGGACGGCCACGAGGAGTACTGGACCTATGACGGCGGGCTTTTGAAGGAGGCCCCGGCGTCCTCCGGACAGGAGATGGACTGGAGCCTGGAGCTGCCGCCCCCAGAGGAATGACAGAAAACAAGCGCCCGTCCCGGGGACACAGTCGTGTCCCCGGGACGGGACTGTCTCAATACTTTTCCTTGCTCTTGAAGATGGACGCGGCCAGAAGGCCGAAGAAGATGGCGGCGCAGACGCCGCCCGCGGCGGCGGTGAACCCGCCGGTGAAGGCGCCTATCACCCCGTGGGCGGCCACGGCCTCCTTCACGCCGCGGGCCAGCAGATTGCCAAACCCGGTGAGGGGCACGGTGGCCCCGGCCCCGGCCCAGTCCGCCAGGGGCTGGTAGAGGCCCACGGCCCCCAGTATGACCCCCGCCACCACGTAGGCGGTGAGGATGCGGGCGGGGGTGAGCCTTGTCAGGTCGATGAGAAGCTGCCCTATGAGGCACAAGAGCCCGCCCACCAGAAACGCGCGCAAAAATATCATCACGGTCTCGTTCATATCGCTTTCCCTCCGTCAGCAGCGGCTGTTTTCCAGGGCGACCGCGTGGCATATCGCCGGGATGCTCTCGCCCTGCTGGTTGGTGGTGGGGCTCATCATGGCCCCGGTGGCGGCGAACAGCAGCCTGTTCCAGTTGCCCTCCAGCATGCCGTGGAGCAGGTGGCCGCACAGCACCGACGCGCTGCACCCGCAGCCCGAGCCGCCGGAGTG
>CANRNA010000241.1 GCA_947631805.1 uncultured Oscillospiraceae bacterium
GCTTCCGCCCCCACCGTCATCGAGGGCAAGGACAACATGTTCCAGATGTGCTTCCTGGACTATCCCACGCAGGGCGGCGCTTCCGCTCAGTACATCAGCAGCATGGGTCTGGCTGAGAAGGTGGGCATTATCTGGAAGAACGACGAGGACTACTCCACCGGCCTGCGCAACTCCTTCGTGGACGAGGCCGCTGAGCTGGGCCTGGAGATCGTGGCCGAGACCACCTTTGCCGCCGGCAACGACAGCGACTTCACTGTGCAGCTGACTGAGATGCAGAACGCCGGTGCCGAGCTGGTGTTCCTGCCCATGTACTATCAGCCCGCCTCCCTGATCCTGTCCCAGGCCGCCGCTATGGGCTATGCTCCCAAGTGGTTCGGCGTGGACGGCATGGACGGCATCCTGACCATGGAGGGCTTTGATCCCGCCCTGGCCGAGGGCGTCATGCTGCTGACCCCCTTCAACGCCGACTCCGAGGACCCCGCCACCGTGGCCTTTGTGGAGAAGTATCAGGAGCTCTACGGCGAGACCCCCAACCAGTTCGCCGCCGACGCTTATGACTGCATCTACGCTTACAAGCAGGCCCTGGAGGCCGCTGGCGCCACCCCTGACATGACCAATGAGGAGCTGAACGACCTGATGATCGAGCAGTTCACCTCTATGACCTTCGACGGCCTGACCGGCACCGGCATGACCTGGGACGCCTCCGGCGCGGTGAGCAAGGGCGCTCACGGCTGCGTCATCGAGAATGGCGTGTACGTTGGCCTTGACTGATATACTCTGATTTTTCCAGCGCGGCCGGAGCAGAGGCTCAAAGCATCTGCTCCGGCCTTGCCGGATTTTTCCGCACCTCCCCTATCCCTCCAAATGATCTACAAGGGAGCCATCCGAGCCTATGATGACATTTTTGAACTATCTCCTCAGCGGGATAAGCCTGGGCAGCATTTACGCCATCATCGCCCTGGGCTACACCATGGTCTACGGCATCGCCAAGATGCTGAACTTCGCCCATGGCGACGTGATCATGGTGGGCGCGTATATTTGCTTCTTCGCCGTGTCCCGCTACCACCTGCCGTCTCTGGTGGGCGTTCTCGCCGCCATGGCCGTGTGCACGGTGCTGGGCATCGTGGTGGAGCGCCTGGCCTATAAGCCCCTGCGCGCCGCCCCCTCTCTGGCCGTGCTGATCACCGCCATCGGCGTGAGCTATTTCCTGCAAAACGGCGCCCAGCTTCTCTGGACCCCCAACCCCAAGGTGTTCTCCTCCGTGGTGGGCACCGGGCGTCTGCCCCTGTTCGGCGGACAGCTGACTGTCTCCCATGTGACATTGGTGACCATCGCCTCCTGCATCGTCATCATGGTCGGCCTCACCTGGTTCACCGGCAACACCAAGATAGGCAAGGCCATGCGGGCCTGCTCCGAGGACAAGGGCGCGGCCCAGCTCATGGGCATCAACGTCAACTCCACCATATCCGTGACCTTTGCCATTGGCTCCGGCCTGGCCGCCATCGCGGGGGTGCTGCTGTGCTCGGCCTACCCCACCCTGGTCCCCACCACCGGCTCCATGCCGGGCATCAAGGCCTTCACCGCCGCGGTGTTCGGCGGCATCGGCTCCATCCCCGGCGCCATGCTGGGCGGCATCCTGCTGGGCGTCATCGAGATATTCGCCAAGGCCTATATCTCCACCCAGCTCTCCGACGCCGTTGTGTTCGCCGTGCTGATCATCGTCCTGCTGGTAAAGCCCGCCGGACTGCTGGGCAAGCAGGTCCGGGAGAAAGTTTGAGGTTGGAGCGATGAAGACCAAGAAAATGACACTGAACAGAAACGCCCGCAAGAACTTCTTCACCTACGGGTTCGTCATCGTGGCCTATGCCGTTTTGCAGACCATGACGACCACTGGCGCTATCTCCTCCTCCCTGAAGGGCATGCTTGTCCCCATCTGCGCTTATGTGGTCATGGCCGTATCCCTGAACCTGACGGTGGGCGTGCTGGGCGAGCTGAGCCTGGGCCACGCGGGCTTCATGAGCGTGGGCGCTTTCACCGGCGTCACCGCCGCCATGGCCCTGCAGACGGTCGTCTCTTCCCCCACCCTGCGCCTGCTCATCGGCCTGGTCACAGGCGCCTTCTTCGCCGCCATCGCCGGTGTGCTCATCGGCATCCCGGTCCTGCGGCTGAAGGGCGACTATCTGGCCATCGTGACCCTGGCCTTCGGCGAGATCATCAAGAGCATCATCAACAACCTCTACGTGGGCGTGGATGAACACGGCCTGCAGATGAGCATCCTCACCAACAAGATGGCGCTGTCCGAGACCGGAAAGATCATCATCAACGGGCCCATGGGCATCACCACCATCGAAAAGCTGTCCACCTTCACCGCCGGTTTCCTGCTGGTGATGATCACCCTCTTCGTCGTCTTCAACCTTGTCAACAGCCGGTCCGGCCGGGCCATCATGGCCATCCGTGATAACCGCATCGCCGCCGAGAGCGTGGGCGTGAACATCGTCAAGTACCGGCTCATGGCCTTTGTGATCTCCGCCGCCCTGGCGGGCGCCGCCGGGACCCTGTTCGCCATGAACTACTCCACCATCATCGCCAACAAGTTCGACTTCAACACCTCCATCCTGGTGCTGGTGTTCGTGGTGTTGGGTGGTCTGGGGAACATGCTGGGCTCCATCATCGCCGCCGCGGCCCTCACCATTTTGCCGGAGGCCCTGCGCCAGTTCGCCGACTACCGCATGCTGATCTACGCCATCGTGCTGATCTTGGTGATGATCGTCACCAACAACCC
>CANRNA010000242.1 GCA_947631805.1 uncultured Oscillospiraceae bacterium
GATACGGATTTAAGATCGAAAATGTAGAAAAAATAGACCCCGTTTTGGCAAATGGTAAATTGGGCTTGTGGGAATACAAAGGTTGAAAAGAGCCCATTTAGCGGGCTGACAAGACAGGGACATGGCCGCCCATCGGCGCGTCATGTCCCTGTTTGCTTTATAGGAGCCAAACAGATATACCCGCTCCGTAACGCTGCGCCAGAAGCAAAAGGGCGTTTTAACATCATCTCTTCCGCTTGATCTTCTTCTCCCCGCTTGCATTTGCGGCGGGGCGGTGCTATTATCATATCGCCCGACACAAGGGACAGTCCAAGATAAGGAGTATCAAAGCTATGATGAAGGATTTTGGTGTCAAGCCCTATCTGTATCCCATGCCCACTTATATGATCGGCACGTACAACGACGACGGGTCCGTGGACGTGATGATGATGGCCTGGGGCGGGATATGCGCGGAGGACATGGTAGCCCTGAATCTGGAGGCCGCCCACAAGACCGTGGCCAACCTCCGGGCCCGCGGCGCTTTCACCCTGTCCGTGCCCGGCACGGACACCCTGGCCCCCTCCGATTACCTGGGCATCGCCTCAGCCAACGACACCCCGGACAAATTCGAGCGCACCGGCCTGCACGCGGTGAAAAGCACGCGGGTGGACGCGCCCGTCATCGAGGAGTACCCCCTCACCCTGGAGTGCACCGTGGAGAAGTTCGAGGACGAGCCCTACGGCCTGCGGGTCCTGGGCCGCATCCAGAACGTGATGGCGGACGAGAAGGTCCTGGACGAGCTGGGCCGCATCGACGCCGGGAAGCTGAACGCCTTCGCCTTCGACCAGATGCGCAACGGCTATTACGCCCTCACCGAAAAGGTGGGCCAGGCCTGGAACTCCGGCGCGGGATACATCAAAAAGTGACTGCATAGACCTCGCCACACTTCGGGCGCTTTTTCCGCCGAAGTGTGGCTTTTTCATTGACAACGGACGGTATATATACTATACTAAATTTAACACAACTCAAGGAGGTCCTCCCATGGAGAGAGTATATCAGTTTTTGAAAGAGGCCGGTACCTATTACCTGGCCACAGTGGATGCCGACCAGCCCCGGGTGCGCCCTTTCGGCACCATCCACATTTTTGAGGGGAAGCTGTACATCCAGACCGGGAAGAGCAAGGACGTGTCCCATCAGCTGGCCGCGAACCCCAAGGCCGAGATATGCGCCTTCAAGGACGGCGTCTGGCTCCGCGTGGCCGGAAAGCTGGTGGAGGACGACCGGGCGGAGGCCCGCAAAAGCATGCTGGACGCCTACCCGAACCTCCGGGCCATGTACGACGAAAACGACGGCAACACCCAGGTCCTCTATTTCCAGGACGCCGTCGCCACCTTCAGCTCCTTCACCGCGCCGCCGGAGACCGTCACCTTCTGAGCGCGATAATTATGTAAATTATATTATGTCAATTATTCTCCGCACGACCACATTCCCAGGGAGGGTGATGCCATCATGACGATGCAGCAGGCCGTGAGCAACCGGATATTGCAGCTATGCCGCGAGCGGGACATTACCGTCAGCAGGCTCGCGGAGCTGGCCTCTCTGCCGCCCTCCAGCGTCAGGAGCATCCTCTATGGCAAGAGCGGCAATCCCAGACTGACCACCCTTGGGATGATATGCGCTGGCCTGGACATGCCCCTGTGCGAGTTTTTTGCCTCGGACGATTTCAAGGACCTGGAGCCATAGGCGCCCTATACCGCAAATATCCCCGTCTGCGCCACGCAGACGGGGATACTTTTTTGTCCTCCCGTTCAGTCCTCTTCCGGGCGCGGCGCCGGGTCCTCTCCGGCCTCGATCGCCTCGCTGACAGCCCTCTTCGCCGCCTCTGCCCTTTCCCACAGAGCCCTTCTCTCCTCGCACGCCGCCCATGCCCTTTCGGCGGGTCAGTCTGTTCTGGGCGATCCTCTCTCCGCCAGCTTTTTGAGTATCCCCTCGTCTGCCGGGCAGAAATCATACCGGGGTATCTCCCCCACGGTTATCCACCGCAGCTGTGCGTGCTCCAGCAGCTTCGGCTCCCCGGCGGCAATGGCGGCCTCGAACAGCGTCAGGTGCACTGTGATGTCCGGGTACGCGTGGACCACATCCATGAACACCGGCCCCACGCGCAGCTGGATGTCCAGCTCCTCCCGGCACTCCCGGACGAGGGCCTGCTCTTTCGTCTCGCCGGGCTCCACCTTGCCGCCCACGAATTCCCACAGCAGCCCTCTGGCCTTATGGGCGGGCCGCTGGCATATCAAAAACCGCTCCCCATCCCATATCAGCGCCGCCACCACTTCTACCATGCTCTGTACCTCCGGTTTTTTGAACGTCGGGCCAGCGCGGTCACGCTAGGCCCACATCATCATCTCACCACTCGTATTTCAGCTCGTCCCGGCGGAAGCCGTACTCCCGCAGGAACTTCTCCAGGTCGGCGTCATCGCGCACCAGCATGACCTCCACGAACCGGCCCGTCCCCGCGTCCCTGTAGCCCGCCACCTTCTCGCCTGTGCAAATGCTGGCGCGGACGACCGGCTCCTTGCCGGTCCGGTCAAAGGCCGGAGCGGCGTTCTTCCTCTTCCCGAACATAGCTGTACCCGCTTTCTGTAATTATGTCAACTTTTTCAAACTCTCTCAGCCCGGTGGTCAGTCCGCGTCCTCTATGACCAGCTCCGACCGCCGCAAAAACGACACGGCCCGCTCCTTGGCCCGGATGGCGGGGAACTCCTGTATCCACACGTTGGCCGCCTCCCACACGGAGAAGGAGCC
>CANRNA010000243.1 GCA_947631805.1 uncultured Oscillospiraceae bacterium
GGGGTGCAGCCCAGGTCCATGGCCGCCTCCTCCAGAGACCGGTCCATCTGCCGGAGCTTGGGCAGCACCTGCAAGATGACGTAGGGCAGGCAGAAGGTGATGTGGGCGATGAGCAGGGTGATGAAGCTCAGGCTGTTGGCCAGTCCCAGCAGGCGGCTGACGAACACAAACATGAGCATCATGGAGATGCCGGTGATGATGTCCGGGTTTATCATGGGGATGTTGGTCACCATGTCCAGGGCCGAGCGGATATAGCGGCTGCGCAGCCGGTCGATGCCCACGGCGGCGGCGGTGCCCATGACGGTGGACACCCCGGCGGCGCACACCGCCAGCACCAGGGTGTTGCGCACGGTCTTGAGTGTCTCCGTGTCCCGGAACAGCTCCCTGTACCACTTCAAGGAAAAGCCGGAGAACACGGAGAGGCTCCGGGCCTCGTTGAAGGAGAACAGCAGCAAAATGGCGATGGGCGCGAACAGGAACACGAACATCAGGGCCGTGAATATCTTGGAAGCTCTCTTCATGTCACTGCCCTCCGTAGGTGTATTTGTCCGTGAGCCTGCGCATGACCGCCATGGCGGCCAGCAGCGCTATCATCAAAATGAAGGCGATGGCCGCGGCGAAGTGCAGGTTATTGGCGGTGTACTGGCCCTCGATGGCGTCGCCCAGCAAGAAGAACATGCCGTCGCCCAGCTTTTGGGAGATGTAGAAGGTGCTGACTGAGGGGATGAGCACCATGGTCACCCCGTTGACCACCCCTGGCATGCTCAAAGGCAGTATCACCCGCCGCAGGACCCCCATCGGTCTGCACCCCAGGTCCCGGGCCGCCTCGATGAGCTTGTAGTCCATCTTGGCCATGATGGAGTAGATGGGCAGTATCATATAGGGCAGGTAGTCGTACACCATGCCGATGACCACGGCGGTCTCCGTGCCGATGATGTGGACCCGGCCCAGGTGGAGCATGCCCAGCAAGTTATTCAATATGCCCGTGTCCTGCAATATGGTCATCCAGGCGTAGGTCCGGATGAGGAAGTTCATCCACATGGGGATCATGATGAGGGTCATCATGGTCTTCTGGGCCTTGGGGGAGGCCCGGGAGATGATGTATGCCAGGGGATAGCCCAGCACCAGGCACACCACGGTGGAGAGGAAGGCCAGCTTCAGGCTCCGCCAGGATATGACCAGATAGGTGCGCACCTCGGACTGGGCCCCGGCGGCGTCCGTCACCGAGGAGGTGGCGTTGAAAAACCGGGCGATATTGTCCGTGGTGAAGCGGAAGTCGTTGTCGGTGAAGGCGTAATAGGCCACGAAGGCCAGGGGCACCAGGATAAATATCACGGCCCACAGCTCGTAAGGTCCCCGTGTCAGGCCCCCCACCAGAGCGCCGCGGCGGCGGGTGGTCTTCTTCATGCCTCTTCCTCGCTTTCCGCGTCGCTCAGCTCGTCGAACTCGTTGGAGAAGGAGGCGTAGTCCCCGTACAGGCCGGAGTACTCGCTCTTTTTCATGATGTGGATGGCGTCCGGCTCGATGACCAGGCCGATGTGCTCGTCCTTGGCCACGAAGTCCGTGGTCTGTATCATCCACTTGAACCCGCCGATGTCCACGATGACCTCATAGTGGACCCCCATGAAGGTGACGGAGGTGACCGTCCCCTGGAGCATGCCCTTGTCAGGCGGGACGATGTCCACGTCCTCCGGCCGGACCACCACGTCCACCGGCTCCCCGGAGCCGAAGCCCCCGTCCACGCACTGGAAGGTGTGGCCGGAGAAGGACACGCACTTGTCCCGGAGCATCACCCCGTCCACGATGTTGCTCTCCCCGATGAAGTCCGCCACGAAGGCGTTTTTCGGCTCGTTGTAGACGTCCTGGCTGGAGCCTATCTGCTGGATGCGCCCCTCGCTCATGACGACGATGGTGTCGGACATGGACAGGGCCTCCTCCTGGTCGTGGGTGACGAACACGAAGGTGATGCCCGTGGCCTTTTGGATGTTTTTCAGCTCCTGCTGCATGTCCTTTCTCAGCTTCAGGTCCAGCGCCGCCAGGGGTTCGTCCAGCAGCAGCACCTGGGGCCTGCCGATGAGGGCCCGGGCGATGGCCACCCGCTGCTGCTGGCCGCCGGACAGGCTGGTGACGGACCGGTGCTCAAAGCCCTTGAGGGCCACCATGGCCAGCATCTCCCCCACCCGCTGGTCTATCTCGTCCCGGTGGACCTTCCTCTCCCGCAGGGGGAAGGCCACGTTTTCAAACACGTTCAGATGGGGAAACAGGGCATAGCGCTGGAACACCGTGTTCACGTTCCGCTTGTGGGGGGGCACGTCGTTGATGCGCTGGCCGTTGAACAGGATATCCCCCTTGTCCGGGGTGTCGAAGCCGCCGATGAGCCGCAGGGTGGTGGTCTTCCCGCAACCGGAGGGACCGAGCAGGGTGATGAATTCGTTGTCGTAGATATCCAGACTGATATCGTTGAGCACGACTTCTCCGTCAAAGGATTTTGTGATGTTTTTCAGCTCGATAATCTTGTCCATGGCGGTCTCTCCTGTCGAAAAAATAAAAAACAAGTGGAATACGCCTAAGGCACATTCCACTTGCGGGATGTTATCCGTCCTGCCGCCCTGCGATCGACGGCGCGCCGTCCCAATGGATTTGAGAGTTTTCCGAAAGCAAAATGCCTTGCCCTACTCTTACTGACCATTTTACAAGTCTGTGTGCCGCCCGGCACCGGTTATAAAGTAACCAACTTATAAAACTTGAGCCC
>CANRNA010000244.1 GCA_947631805.1 uncultured Oscillospiraceae bacterium
GGGCAACAGTGGACGGCCGGTTCATCCTCCGGCAGGAGGAGGACGTGGTCTACGCCGCCCAGCTTCTCACCGACGAGTTGACACAGCAGGACATTCGGGAGAGCTTTTACATCATATACGACCAATGGCAGACGGGCGACCTCTGAGGCGGCCCGGAATCCAAAGACGGGACACAGACCCTTCAGGCGATCGGCCGGGGACTGCTTCGCCCGTCAGTAAGGAGGCATACAATGAAAAAAGTATTGGTTTTGGAGGACGAATCCAGCATCCGCAGCTTTGTGGTCATCAACCTCAGGCGCTCCGGCTATGAGCCCATCGAGGCGGAGACCGGCGAGGAGGCCCTGGAGCAGCTCCGGCAGAACCCGGATATCAAGGTAGCCCTGCTGGACGTGATGCTGCCCGGCATCGACGGGTTCGAGGTCTGCCGCCGCATCCGGGCGTCCGACTCCAAGATCGGCATCATCATGCTCACCGCCAAGGCCCAGGAGATGGACAAGGTGACCGGCCTGATGACCGGCGCGGACGACTATGTGACCAAGCCCTTCTCCCCCGCGGAGCTCACCGCCCGCATCGACGCCCTGTTCCGGCGCACCGGCGCGGAGGACCCCACGGAGGACAAGGGGGAGCTCCACCACGGTCCCTTCCGCCTGAACACCCGCAACCGGACCCTGGAGAAGAACGGCGAGCGAATCAAGCTGACCCAGATCGAGTACTCCATCATGAAGCTGTTCATGGACAACCCCGGCCGAGCCCTGTCCCGGGAGGATATCCTCAACGCCGTGTGGGGTCGGGACTACTTCGGGGAGCTGAAGATCGTGGATGTGAACATCCGCCGTCTGCGGATAAAGATCGAGGACAACAGCACCATCCCCACCTATATCACCACCGTCTGGGGCTACGGCTACAAGTGGGGCTTTTAAGGCGATGAAAAGGCGGTGCCTTTTCATCGAATAAGATGTAGCCCGCCGCGGCGCGCGTTTGCGGGCTGGGAAGCGTTTTTTCCGCCGTACACACCGCCGGAAAAAACGATCCAAATCCATTCGCCGCTTCGGCGGCAAACTCTGCGAGGCTGACGTATACTTATGGGAAAGATACTGGAAAAGACCCATCTCCGGGGGCTGAAAAGCCGCTGGCTGCGTTCCGGTATCCTTCTCACCGTGGCCATCGTGATACTGTTCACCCTGGTCTTCTCCCTGGGCGTGCGCAGCTACTACTACAACGCCGTGCGCACAGGCCTGGCGGCCAAGGCCCAGGCGGCCTCCACCTTCTTCACCGGCTATGTGTCCCGGACCTACAGCCAGTATTACCAGAGCGCCTACCGCTATACGGAGAACTTTGAGGACAAAAACTTCCTGGAGCTGCAATTCATCAACACCCAGGGAGAGGTGGAGGTGTCCAGCTACGGCATCTCCGCCGGGACCTCCCCCGGCACACGGGACGTGGCCTATGCCCTGGAGAACAAGGAGCCCGGCTCCTGGGACGGCCGCCGGGCCGACACCGGGGAGCGCATCATGGCCGTCACGGCCCCCCTCATCAGCCCGGACGGCACGGTGGTGGGCGCCATGCGGTACGTGACCAGCCTGCGGCTGGTGACCAGGCAGATAACCGCCATGTCGGCCATAGCCGCCGGGGTGGGGCTGATGATCATCCTGGCCGTGGTGCTGTCGAACCTCTACTTCATCCGCACGGTCACCGAGCCTCTGGTGGAGCTGACGGCCCTGTCCCGGCGCATCGCGGAGGGCAGCTACGGCATCCAGGCCCAGAAGAAATACGACGACGAGATCGGGGACCTGACCGACGCCATCAACGAGATGAGCGCCAAGATAAGCGAGGCGGAGACGGTGCAGACCGACTTCATCTCCTCCATCTCCCACGAGCTGCGCACCCCCCTGACCGCCATCACCGGCTGGGCGGAGACCCTGGCCTACGACGACACCATTTCCGGCGACTCCCAGCGGGGCATCGCCATCATCTCCAAGGAGTCGGGCCGTCTGACCAAAATGGTGGAGTCTCTGCTGGAATTCACCCGCATCCAGGACGGCCGGTTCAATCTGAACGTGGAGGCTCTGGACATCGCCGGGGAGCTGGCGGACGCCATCTTTACTTACGGCAAGCTCCTGGAGCAGGACGGCATCACCGTGGAGTACACGCCGCCCGCCGGGGAGGTGCCCTTCGTGCTGGGGGACGCGGAGCGGCTCAAGCAGGTATTTTTGAACATCATGGACAACGCCGCCAAATATGGCCGGGCCGCCGGGCGCATCCTGGTGACCATCGGCTCGGCGGGCGGCTGGGTGGTCATCCGGTTTCGGGACTTCGGCCCTGGCGTGCCGCCGGACGAGCTGCCCTTCGTCAAGAAGAAGTTTTACAAGGGCAGCGGCAAGGAGCGGGGCAGCGGCATCGGCCTTTCCGTCTGCGACGAGATCGTCACCCGCCACAAGGGCAAGCTGGAACTGGAAAACGCCGCCGACGGCCGCACGGGCCTTATCGTGACGGTCATGCTGCCGGTGATGAACGAGGACGATCTGACCATCTGACCGGCGGAGGGACACTCCCCGGAGCATCGCAATTCCAAGAGGTATGATATCATGAGCAAAAAAAGTCAAAATCCCGGCTGCGGGTTCAAGACATCCATCGGCGGACAGGCGCTCATAGAGGGTATCCTGATGCGGGGCGTGGACAAACAGGCCATCGTCATCCGCGCCCAGAGCGGCGAGCTCATCACCAAGGTGGAGCCGCTCAA
>CANRNA010000245.1 GCA_947631805.1 uncultured Oscillospiraceae bacterium
CTGGGATAGCGGTCCACCAGGACCTCCTTGACGGCGTCCTCGCTCTTGAAGCCGCAGTACATCCACGCGGTGTCAAAGTATGTAAAGCCCCGCTCCAGAAATACGTCCACCATCTTCTTGGTCAGTTCGATGTCGATGCTCCCCCCGTCGTTGGGGTCCAGCAGCGGCAGCCGCATCAGTCCAAAGCCCAGTTTTTTCATGCTCGTTCCTCCGTCAAGTAATGTCGCGCCTATCGCTGTCCCGCCTATCCTCCGGACACGGCGGGCCGCCAGCAAAGCACCCTGGGCTCTATTATAAGCCACGGGGTGCAAAATAGCAAATAGTATTGTGAAAATGTATATGGGACTTGTTCAATGGCCCTCGGGGCTGTCCGGGGGATACCCGTCCTCCTCCGGGCCCTCCTCCCGTATCAGCAGTCCGGGGTCCTCCCTGGCGGCGTCGGCCATGGTGTCCAATATCCTGGCGCCGTAGCCCCCCGCCCGGCGGAGCTCCTCCGCCCCCCGCAGCACCAGCGTGAGGCCGTCCGTCTCTGTCAGGCAGTCGAAAAGCCCGTCCAGATTGTTCCCGTAATAGTCCGGCAGCTCCAGCGCCTCGGTCAGATACCGGTGGGCCTCCTCCCGCTGGCCCAGGCGGGCGCAGTCGATAATGACCGTCTTCACCATATCACCTCATAGTCCTCTGTGACAGTGACCTCCCGGAAGGTCTCGTAATGGTCCGATGTGTAAAAATACAGCCCGTCGCTGGAAAATATCAGCCGCCGGGCGCCGCGGGAGTCCCGGCCCAGGGTGTCGATGTCGCACTCGGTATAGCTCCTGCCACTCTTTTCCGGCAGCAGCCCCTCCCGGTTGCCGAAGGTGTCCCCGCCGATGGCGGCCCCATCCCTGTACCGCTCCACGGACCCCCCGGACCAGCCCAGAGCCCTGGCCTCCTTTTTGGTGATGTAATTGGGCGGCAGCTCGTCGTACAGCTCCAGATACAGCACCACGTTCTCCAGGTCGTAGTAATATCCTCCCCGCTCCGGAAGGTCGGCCGACCTTCGCTCTTCCCCGGCGTAGTCCTCCTCGTCCAGGGAGTCCAGCATGTCCGTGACCAGCTCTCCGGCCGCGTCCCGGACCGCGTCCTCCACGGCCTTCTCGCACCCGGCGCACAGCCCCATGAGCATGAGCACAGCCAGCAGCAGCGCCAGTATCCTTTTCGCCCGCATCCTCGTCCTCCTCCGCCCGGTCCCGCGTCCCGGACAGGCCCTATCATACCACGCCCCGCCCTCCTTCGCAAGCGGGCAAAGAAATCTCTTGACTATATAAAATCGTGTGTTATCATGTAGGCCGGTCCCGGTCGCAGCCGGGGACCGCCAGCACAGCCCAGGAGGTGCCCGTCCATGGAGACGACCCAGAAAAACGCCATCGTCGAGGGCGTTATATGGAAGCAGCTGCTGTTGTTTTTCTTCCCGATCCTGATCGGTTCCTTTTTCCAGCAGCTATACAACACGGTGGACACCATCATCGTGGGCCAGTACGTGGGCAAGCAGGCCCTGGCCGGAGTGGGCGCCACGGGCAACGTCATCAACCTGTGGCTGGGGTTCTTCATCGGCCTGGCCGGGGGCGCTTCGGTCATCATCTCCCACTTTTACGGGGCCCGTGACGGCGAGAACCTGTCCAAGGCGGTCCACACCTCCATCGCCCTGAGCCTGGCGGGCGGGGTGGTCATCATGGTCATCGGCCTGGCGACGGCCCGTGTCTCCCTGCAAATACTGGAGGTAGCCGAGGAGGTCATGGACGAGGCCATGACCTATATCCAGGTCTTTTACTGCGGCATGGTCGCCACGGTCATCTATAATGTAGGCACCGGCATCCTTCGAGCCATCGGCGACTCCAAGCGGCCTCTGTACATCCTCATCGCCTGCTGCGTGGTGAACATCGTGCTGGACCTGCTGTTCGTGGTGGTCTTCCACCTGGACGTGTTCGGCGTGGCCCTCGCCACGGTGATCTCCCAGGTGGTCAGCGCCGCGCTCATCATGCTGCGGCTCATGCGCACCACCGACGCCTACCGGGTGGAGCTGCGAAAAATACGCTTCCACGGGAACATGCTCCGGCGCGTCATGCGCCTGGGCCTGCCCACCGGTATGCAGTCGGTCCTCTACACCGTCTCCAACCTGGTCATCCAGGCCGCCGTGAACTCCTTCGGCACCGACGCCATGGCCAGCTGGTCCGCCATCAGCCGCATCGACGGCTTCGTGTGGATGATCATGGGGGCCTTCGGCATCTCCGTCACCACCTTCGTGGGCCAGAACTTCGGCGCGGGCCGGTATGACCGGGTCCTCCGGGGCACCCGTGTGTGCCTGGCCATGACCGCCGGGACCATCCTGGCGCTGAGCATCCTGGAGATAACCTTCGCCGGGCCCATTTTGCGCATCTTCACCGGCGACGAGGACGTGGTGGCCCTGGGGGTGACCTTCGTGCGGGTCTGGGCCCCGGCCTATGTGGCCTATGTGTTCATCGAGATACTGTCCGGCGCGGCCCGGGGCGTGGGCGAGGCGCTCCAGCCCATGGTCATCACCATTTTCGGCGTGTGCGTGCTGCGGCTGGTATGGATATGGTGCGTTCTGCCCCTCCACCGCACCCCCGCCATGGTGGCCGCCAGCTACCCGGTCACCTGGGGCATCACCGCCGTGGTGTTCATCGTCTACCACCTGCGCATGAACTGGCTCAAGCGCCACATCCCCGCCTGACCAAAGCGC
>CANRNA010000246.1 GCA_947631805.1 uncultured Oscillospiraceae bacterium
GCCTATTTTCTCCGACAGCTGGGTCAGGGTCATCCGCCGCTTGGCGAGCATCACATCAAGGTTTACATAAATCATGGCATTGCCCTCAAATGGTCAGGTCGTTCACAGCCTGCTCCACAGCGGCCTTTTCCGCCAGGCGGCTGAGAGCGAACAGCGCTGCCGTGCCGATGGCGGCGGCCAGCGCCAGCAGCAGCATCTCCGTCACGTAGTTATCCATCCGGTACCAGAGCCGCCGCAGCACGCTTATGGTGCGGTCCACCCGGTCGGCCCGCTCATAGAGCATCCTCCACACAAGCAGGGCCAGCAGTACCGTGTCGGCCGCGCCGCAGCGGCCCATCCGGCGCAGCCGACGGGCAGTGGAGGCGTCGAAGCCCCGGCCGCACTGACCGGCGATGGCCCACATATCCCACAGCATGGGCGCCGCGGCCAGCAATGCCAGCAGGATCAGGGACTCTGTGGCGGCGGACCGGCCAAACGCCCCGGAGGACGCGGGCATAGCCAGGCCCCGGAGGGCCAGCGTAAAGTGGTACGTATTGTCCGCCGCCAGGCACAGCCAAAAGGCCGCCCCCAGCGCCGTCAGAGCCCGTAGGCTCCGGGAGAGAGGTCTGCTCGTCATTATCCCGCGCCTCCTTTCAAACGGTCAGGTCGTTCTCTTCCAGCAGCGCCGCCGCCCGGCCTGCCGCCCGGCTCAGGGCCAGCGCCGCTCCGGTCAGGGCCGCGCAGCCCAGTGTAAGGCCCAGCCACAGCAGCATGGTCCCGTCCAGCATCCGGGGCAGGCCCCAGAGGAAGCCGCCGCCCAGCCGGTCCACCCGGAAGGAAAGCATCATCACGTCAGCCGCCGCCAGAAGCGCCGTCTCCAGTCCGGCGAGCCGCGCCAGTGTCCCCAGGCGCTTTTCCTGGTAAAAGCCCCGGCCCAGGCCCACCTGCCGGAAGACGCCCCAGGTCACGGCCAGAGCGGGGAAGGGGCCGACGACGGCCAGGCAGCAGAAAAGGTGGAACACCAGGCCCCTCCTGTGGAGGGCGGCGTCGTAGGGGTCGGACAGCAGGCGGAAGCTCACGACCAGGTCATCGACCGCCAGGCGCAGCCGCATGGCCAGCGCAAGGCCGATAAGCACCAGCAGCGCTCGCAGCAGCCAGGAAAGTTTTTTCAGCTCCATGGCGTCTCCTTTCAAATGGTCAGGTCGTTCTCGTCCTGGAGGTCGGCGGCCTTTAAGGTCAGATGGCTCAGGGCCGCGGCGGCCACCGTGACGGCCACGCCGATGAAGGCCACGAACAGGAACCGGAGCACGACCAGAAATATGTCGTCCCCCAGCACGTTCATGATGCCCTCCGGGGCGAAGCTTGCGAGAAACAGGTACCTTTGGACCACCCCGCAGACCAGCAGGACGATGTCCAGCACCGTGTCCGCCAGGGCGCAGTGGCTGATGCGCCGCAGGCGCCGGGCGTTTTCCACGCAGAAGCTGTTGTTTCTGCCGATCTGGGTGAAGATGTGCCAGGCGTCCCAGAACACCACCAACGGCGGCAGGAGCATCAGGCACAGCAGCAGAGGATAGGCCACCACGTATGCCCCGTCCACGATGGCGATGCCCAGCATCCGGCCGAACCAGTTGGCGAACAGCAGCCACACCAGGCCGCACAGGACCACCACGACCCGCAGCAGGATAGAAAGCTCTTTTTGTTTCATAGTCGGTCACCTCGCGGTATTATTCATAGCTATGTTGCCATCACTATAGCACCGCTGTTACCGATTGTCAATAAAAATTTATTGAATTTCGATAAAAGAAGGTGGGCCGCATACTTTCGACAGCCTTTGCATACAGTGCAGGGGAGGGATAAAGCATGCTTTGCCGTTTTTCAGATTTTCGCTATAAAGAGGTCATCAATGTGCGCACGGGCCAGCGCCTGGGGTATGTGTGCGACGCCCAGTTTCAGACCCCGGAGGGGCGCATCACGGCCCTGGTGGTGCCGGGGCGGGCCCGGTATCTGGGGTTTCTGGGCCGGGAGGAGGACTATGTGCTGCCGTGGGAGTGCATCAGCCGGATAGGGGACGACATCATCCTGGTGGAGACGGAGCACGGCATCCGCCGGGAAAAACGGCCCAAAAGGTCCCCATTGCAGTGAAAAAGGACTTGAAAAGCGCGCGGCGAGCTGGTATAATATCCTAGCTTGCCTATTACGCACGGATGCTGACGCACGGCCCGGTTCCGAGAGGATGGCCGCAAGGGTGAGGCGTCCGGAGGGTAAAAACTGAATAAATAAGGAGGAAAAACGTAATGGCAGTAGTAACAATGAAGCAGCTCCTGGAGGCTGGCGTCCACTTCGGTCACCAGACCCGCCGCTGGAACCCCAAGATGGCGGAGTATATCTATCTGGAGCGCAACGGCATCTATATCATCGACCTGCAGAAGACCGCGAAGAAGCTGGAGGAGGCTTACGCCTTCGTGCGGAGCCTGGCAGAGAACGGCCAGTCCATCCTGTTCGTGGGCACCAAGAAGCAGGCCCACGACGCGGTGGCCGAGGAGGCCTCCCGTGTGGGGCAGTACTACGTCAACGCCCGCTGGCTGGGCGGTATGCTCACCAACTTCAAGACCATGCGCACCCGCGTGGACCGGCTCAACCAGCTCAAGAGGATGGCCGAGGACGGCACCTTTGACATGCTGCCCAAGAAGGAAGTCATGAAGCTCATGGGCGAGCAGGCCAAGCTGGAGAAGTACCTGGGCGGCGTGAAGGA
>CANRNA010000247.1 GCA_947631805.1 uncultured Oscillospiraceae bacterium
TTGGTGATGACCATGGCGCTGAAAAAGCACAGCAGCACCAGCATCAGCCCCACGGCCCTGGTGCTCCCGGCCCGGACACACAGCCCGTGGGCCATGGTCTCGAAAACCCCCGCCTTTCGCAGCCCCGCCACCACCACCATCAGGCAGTACAGCAGCGCTAAGGTGCGCATGTCTATGTATCCGGCGTAGGCCGCGTCCGGCGGCACGAAAAAGCAGCTCACGGCGGCCGCCAGCGCCGCCGCCGTCAGCACCGGCTCCCGCCGGATGAAGGAATATATCTTCGTCATTGTCTCCCCTCCGGGATAGCGTTCGCCTTATCATATAGCACCCGGAGCCGGATGTCAAAGCTTTTCCGCCCGCCGGGGAAACATATTGACGGGACAGTTGGGGCGTATTATAATGTAGAGCAATGTATAATTTTATCTTCCCCATACAGGAGGCGTCCCATGGCAAAGCTGTCCAAGCGGGAGAACTTCTTCCAGGCGGTGAAGTTCACCCTGTTTTCCATCTCCGCCGGTATCATCCAGGTGGCCGTTTTCACCCTGCTCCACGAGCTGACCCACCTGCCCTACTGGCCCGCCTATCTCACCGCCCTGGTCCTGTCGGTGGTGTGGAACTTCACTTTGAACCGCAGCTACACCTTCAAATCGGCGGCCAACGTGCCCGCCGCCATGATGAAGGTATTCGGCTACTACTGCGTGTTCACCCCCCTGTCCACCTGGTGGGGCGACTGGCTCACGGAGCGGGCGGGCTGGCCGGATTATCTGGTGCTGGCCGGAACTATGATCATCAACTTCGTCACCGAGTTCCTCTTCTGCCGGTTCGTGGTCTACCGGGGCACCATCAACACCAACGCCCGGGCCCAAAAGCAGGCCGGTGAAAAGGACAGCTGAACATACGTCATCTATAAGCATCCAATGACCGCGCAGCCGGACCATCCGGCCGCGCGGTCATCTTTTTGTCGCTTACACCGTCTTTTTCCTGGTGGACCGGCGCTCGATGATGTTGGAGGCGGTCACGGTCGTCTGCACCTGGAGCGTGGGGCGGCGGATGAGCTCCAAAAGGTGCCTGCCCGCCCGGTTGCCCAGGTCCCGCACGTCGATATCCACCACCGTCAGCTCCGGCTCGGTGAACCGGGAAAAGGGGTAGTCGTCGAAGGTGAGCACCCCCACGTCCTCCGGTATCCCCATCCCCCTCTCCTGGACGGCCGCCACGCACCCCAGGGCGATGTAGTTGTTGGCGCACACGATGGCGTCGGGCAGGTCCTTCTCGTCCAAAAGTCTGTCCGTCATGGCCCAGCCGTCGGCACGGGTGGACTGGCCCAGGCGGATATACCGGTCGTCCAGGGGACAGCCCCTGGCCTGCAGGCCCTCCTTCAGCCCCTGGAGCCGGTGGGCGGAGCCCAGGTCGTAATACTGCCCGCCGATAAAGGCGATGCGCCGGTAGCCCTGGGAGAGCAGAAATGACGCCGCCACCGTGCCGGAGTAGACGTTGTTGTTGTCTATCCAGCAGACCTGGCTGTCAAAGTTGGGCATCCCCAGCACGATGTGGGGAAAGCCGGTCCTTGTCAGCAAAGCCGACAGGGGGTGCGTCAGCACCGACACGTGTATGGCCAGGCCGTCGGCGCTTTTTCGGGAGATGATCTCCTCCGCCGCCTGGTAGGCCCCGGCGGCGTCCACCCCCCGGAGGAACAGCCGGTAGCCCCGGCCCCGGAGGGTCTGCTCCAGCCCCGAGACGATCTCGAACAGGTGGGGGTTGCGAAAGGCGGCGCCCCGCTCCAGGTCCGCCAGCACCGCCACCGTCCGGGTGGAGCCGCGGGCGAAGCTCTGGGCGCTGGCGCTGGGGTAGTAATTCAGCTCCTCCATGACACGCCGGACCCGCTCCGCCGTCTGCTGGGAGATGCTGTAATGGCCGTTGAGCACCTTTGACACGGTGGAAACGCTCGTCCCGGCGGCCTTCGCCACGTCCTTGATGGTCACGCCCACGTATCCCGCCCCCTTTCCTCCTTACTATATCGCTTTCAGGCCGTCCCGTCAACGAACAGGGCAAAGCCATATCCTCCCAATGCCCGGCCGTCCAGTCCCTCCTCCCACCAGAGGCGCCCGGCCAGAGGGGGCAGCGCAGCGGCCCCAGGCCCGGCGTTGAGGCAGACGGTGACGGTCTGGGCCCCGTATGTACGGGAAAACACCAGCAGTCCCCCGCCCCGCTCCGCCAGCGCCACCCGAAACCGCCCCCGTCCCAGGGCGGCGAGGGAGCGGCGCATGGCAACGGCCCTCTTGAAAAAGACGAACAGCTCCCTGTCCCCCTCCTGCCAGGGCATGGGGCGGCGGTACTCCTCCTCCGTCTCGCCCTGGACGCCCAGCTCGTCCCCGTAAAAGACCGTGGGCATGCCCGCGAAGCAGAACATGAACAACACCGCCAGCTTATACCGGGCCTTATCGCCCCCGCACAGGGACAAAAACCGGCTCACGTCGTGGCTGTCCAGGATATTCAGCTGGGCCGGGACCATCTGCACCCGGTAGCGCATGAGCATGTCGCACACCCGCCCGGCAAAGGCCGCCGCGTCTATGCTCCCCCTGGCGAAAAACAGCTCGCAGTGCTTGCGCAGGTCGTAGTTCATGGTGGAGTCGAACATGTCCCCCGCCAGCCAGTGGCCCGCGCTCTCCCACACCTCGCCGATGAGCAGCGCCTGGGGGTCCGCCGCCTTCACCGCCTGGCG
>CANRNA010000248.1 GCA_947631805.1 uncultured Oscillospiraceae bacterium
CCGGATGGTGTCCCTCTCTGCGCCGGGGTAGCGGTAGGAGACGTGCTCCAGCCTCAGCTCGCAGCCCTGGGAGACGTCCGGGATAGGTACGCCGCCCTCGAACCGGAAGGGCTCCGGCCAGTCCAGATACTCCCGGACCCGGGAGATGTCCAGGCACTCCTTGTGCATATCGGCGCACTTTTCCAGTATGCCGCTGACCCAGGCGGTGAAGCCCGTCACCGCCGTGAAGTACAGCAGGAACCGGGAAGCGGTGATCTCCCCGGCCAGGGCCATGCGGATGAGGAAGAAGTAGGCCAGGCCGTTTCGTGCCACGGTGAGCAGCGCGTCCGCCAGGTTGCCCAGAAACTGCACCTTTTCCCGCCGGAGGAGAAAGGCCCAATAGGCCCCCATCACCCGTTGCTGCACCTGGTCCAGCCAGGTGCGCAGGCCGAACACGCGGATGTCCTTGGCCGCCTGGATGCTGTCCGCCCGCCCACGCACATATTCCATCTGTTTCCGATAGCCAGCAAACTGCTCGTCATGGGCGTAGTCCCAGCGCTGCACGCGCAGAGTAACGAAAAAGCCCAGCGCCGTGGTGGCCGTCACCACTGCCAGCAGCCGCCCGTCCAGGTCCCGCAGCAGAAGCAGATAGACCGCGAAGCCCATCAGGTCGTTGGCCAGGTCCGTCAGGGTGGTCCAGATGTGCTCCGTGGCTTCGCTGTTGCCTTCGGTGGCGGCAAAGGCTTTCTCCCCCAGGGTGAGAAACGCTGGGTCCAGGGTGTTGGCATAGGAGGTCGCGCCGCCCTTGTCGCTCATGTCCATGATAATACGGCAGCGCACGTCGATGCGGCTGTAGAAGGTGTTGTCGTCCATATAGCTGACGGCTGCGTTGAGCGCCATCAGCGCCAGGGTGAAAAAGCACACCGCCCCCAGAAGCTCCTCCAGGGGCGCGGCGGTCTCCACCTGCCGGAGGATGGCCGGGGCGATATAGAGCTCTACCAGACTCAGGGCCGTGCGCAGGGCTGCCAGAGCCAGACACATCAGCGGCACCCGCTTCCAGGTCCGCCACGCCTGGCCCAGCATCCAGCCCAGACAGCTGAACGTTCCGTATCTGGGTTTTTCTTTTCCTTTCATTCTTATCTCACCTCGTGAGCATACCGTATCACAAAAATTCGTCCCCGGAGCATTTGGGGGACGAATCGTCGTTTTCCGGGGACGAATTGCACATTTTTACGTCTGGGGCAGCAATATCTCGGTGGTGAAGGCCCCGTCCTCGCTGTTGCGGCTCAGATACCCGCCCAGGCGCTCCACGATGGCGTCGATGCGCACCAGGCCGAAGCCGTGGCCCTCGCCCTTGGTGGAGCGGAACACGCCGCCCTCCTTTTTCAGCTTGCCCCCGGCGGTGAAGTTGGTGAAGGAGATGTAGAGCTGTGGCCCCTTCATGTCCATGTACACCCGGATGAGGCGCTGGTCCTCCGGCAGGGCGGCGCTGGCTTCGATGGAGTTGTCGAACAGGTTGCCGATGATGCAGCACAGGTCTATCTCCGATATCTTCAGCTTCACCGGGATGTGGGCGTCCGCCTGCACGGCGATGCCCCTGGACCTGGCTAGGGATATTTTGGAGTTCAAAATGGCGTCGGTCATGGGGTTGCCGGTCTTGATGACCGTGTCCACGGTGGCAAGGTCCGTGTCCAGCTCGTCCAGATAGCGCCGGATGGCGTCCCAATCCTCCGCGGCGGCGTAGGCCTTCATGGCCTGGATGTGGTTGCGGTAATCGTGCCGCCAGCCCCGTATCTGCCGGTACATGTTGTCCACCTCCCGGTAGTGGGTCTCGACCAGCTCCCGCTGATAGGCCGCGATGCGCCTGTCTATCCTCTTTGCAAATATGTCCATAGCGTCACCTCATGTTGATAATGGCCCGGTTGACCCCCTCATAGGCCCCTCGGGGCAGGGGGATGGAGGTGCCGTCGGTGAGAAGTATCTCCGTGCGCGTGACCCGGCTGATCTGGGTCAGGTTCACGACGGCCGACCGGCCCACCCGGTAAAAGCGCTCGTCCAGCCGCTTTTCCAGCTCGCCCAGGGGCAGCTTCACCGTGTAGGCCTCCCTGCCGTAAACGGTGACGTAGTTGCCCGACACGCTGGCATAGCGTATCTGCCGGATGGGGACGCGCACCGTCCCGCCGCTGCTGTCGAGGGTCAGGACCTTTTCGTCCTTCCGGAGCTTTTCCGCCGCCCGGTCCAGCACCGCGAACAGCTTGTCCTCCTTCACCGGCTTCATCAGATAGTGCAGCGCCGCCACCTCGTAGCCCTCGGCGATGTAATCGGAATAGCCCGTGATGAACACGATCTGCACCGTCTCGTTTTCCTGCCGCAGCTTTTTCGCCATGGTGACGCCGTCCATGCCGCCCATCTCGATGTCCAGCAGAAGGATGTCATAGTCGCTCTCGTCCGCGTAATGGAACAGGAAGCTCTCTGCGGACACGAAGCGCTCCAGCCGCACCCCGTGCCCGGAGACGGCGGCCCACTTCTCCGCCAGGCTGGATATATATTGCCGGTCCGCGTCCGCGTCATCGCAGACCGCTATCTTGAGGTCCATACTTCCACCGCCCCACGCTGTGATACTGTGATATGTTTTGCGATTCCAGCCCCAGCCGGGAGCAAAACGTCTTTGATCAGATTATAATAGCACTATTATAGCACATCCTGATAGCTTCTTCCACTGCGTCTCCGGGA
>CANRNA010000249.1 GCA_947631805.1 uncultured Oscillospiraceae bacterium
CGGCTCGGCCTGACCGGCCTTCGCTCTCGTTTATCTATTCTTTGACAGTCTGAGCGCCCCCTCAACGGGGGCGCTTTTGTCACGCTATCTCCAGCTCCACGGAGCCGGTGAAGTTCTCAAATTCCAGGTTGAAATAGTTGCTGCCGGGGGCCAGATAGACGGTCTTCTCGACCTCGCCCTCCCCGTCGGCTATGAGGATGGGCTCCTCCGCCCCGCAGTTCCACCGCAGCCGCGCCTTGCCGGTCCCGGAGATGGCGCAGGTCACGGTGACGTGCTCCTGGCTCCTGTGCTCCAGCATGGTCCCCCCAAAGGGGGTCTCCATGCCGGTGAAGTCCTCGTATCGGGCGGCGTAGGTGCCCGTGTACTTGTCCTCGCCGAATTCCCGCTCCCCCTTCAGGGACAGGGCGCTGTCCAGTCCCACGTTGCCGAAGGCGGCCACCGCCGCGCCGTACACATCCAGCACCTCGTCCTTGCTGCATCCGGGCAGGAGCGTCCCCGCCAGCAGCAGTATCACAAATAAAACAGCCGTTATCCTTACCACAGAGTTCTCCCTCCTCTCACGCGCTCACCAGCCGGTAATAGGTCCGGGCCGTGAGGGCGTATACCACCGCGTACAGCGCCGCGAACAGGCCGAAGCTGCCTATCACGCACCACATATAAAAGTTCTGGTCCATCAGGTTGAAAAGCGTCAGCACCCGGTTGAGGATGGGGAAGGCGAAGGCGGTGTGCACCCCCGCCGTCACCAAGGGCAGGAAGAACACGATCAGCACCTGGGCATGGATGGTGCGCTTCACCTCCAGGCGGCTGAGCCCTACCTTCTGCATGATCTGGAACCGCTCCCGGTCGTCCCGGCCCTCGCTCATCTGCTTGTAGTAGATGATGAGCACGGCCGCCATGGTGAACAGCAGCCCCAGGAACATCCCCAGAAAGAAAAGGCTGCCGTACAGGCTCACGAAGTCCTGCCGCTCCCATGCCCGTATCTCATAGCTGCCGGACAGGTCCACAGACTTGTCCTCCGCCGCCTTATTCCACGCCTCCCGGATGGCCTTCCGGGCGTTCAGCGCCGTCTCGCCGTCGTGGCCGGGCACGTCAAAGCCGTAGAACCGACACATATAGTACCCCGCCCGGTACTGCCCGGACGACGTGACGCCCTCTGCCCCTGACAGAGCGGCATCGACCCGCGCCAGCTCGTTCCTGTCCGATACCACGATGTACCAGGTGCTGGTGAGGTTGGCGGTCATGTTGCCGTACTTCACCATGGGCTCCACCTGCTCCTTGACGGTATAGGTCCTGTCCAGCAGCGTCAGGGTGTCCGCCGTATAATCCGTCCGCTCCACTTTCAGCAATATCTCGTCCGGGCCCAGGGTCATGCTCTGGCCGGTGCAGCGGTTGTAATCCTCCAGACAGATCACCATCACGTCCGCCAGGGAGGACTCCGTATCCAGCGTATAGTCCCTGGTGACCGCCAGTCCGCCAGGCACGCTGTAAGCGGCGGAGGTCAAATAATCGTACTCCGTCTCGTTTTCCGCCGGGATGCCCGCGTCCCCCACGGCCTTCTTCACCAGGGCGATGGTATCGGCGTTTGCCCGGGAGATGTTCACGTCATAGGGGTACCGCTCGGTCAGAGAGCTCTCCATGCCCAGCATGAGGCAGCTCGTGCCGGATACCATCACCAGCACCATGGTGGACAAAATGCAGATATTGGCCAGGCCCACGGCGTTTTGCTTCATCCGATACATCATGCCGGAAACGGCGGTGAAGTGCCGGGTCTTGTAATAATACCGCTTGTTTTTCTTCAGCAGCTTCAACAGCGCCACGCTCCCGGTGGTGAACAGCAGATAGGTCCCGATGATGACCAGCACCACCGCCACGAAGAACAGGAACATGGCCTGTATGACATCGGTGGTGGTGACGGCAATATAGTACCCCGCCCCCAGGCAGGCCGCGCCCACGAGGGCTAGCAGCCACTTGGCCCTGGGCTCCCGCTCCCCGGCGTGCTCCGCCTGTAGCAGCTCCACCGGCCGGGCCACGTATACCTGCCGGATGCTGTAGAGGAAGATGAGCAGGAAGATGACTCCGAAGAAGGCAGCCGTGATGCCGATGACCACCAGGATCAGCCGGGGCCCGGCAAAAAAGCCCATGGGCGCGGGAAGCCTCAGCAGCTTCGCCACCGCCAGGAGCATCAGCTTGGTCAGCGCCACGCCCAGCACTATCCCCAATACCATGCTGATGAGGGCCACATACAAAGTCTCCAGACCGATGACCTTCGCCAGGTGCTTTTTCTCCAGCCCCAGCACGTTGAACAGCCCGAACTCCCGCTTGCGCCGCTTGATGAGGAAGCTGTTGGTGTAAAACAGAAATATCACCGCGAACAGCCCCACCACGATCACCCCGTAGCGGATGACCACCTGGATGGTGGTGGCCCCGGTCATGGACTCCAGGCTGGGGCTGACCGCCAGCATCAGGATGATGAAGAACATGCACACCGTCAGCATCGCCGCCAGCAGGAACGGGCCGTAGCTTCTGATGTTTTTGCGCAGGTTCTGCCGGGCCAGCCTTGCGTAAAAGCCCTTACTCATGGCTCTCCCCTCCCGTGGCAAGCAGGGTGAGGGTATCCGCTATCTTCTGGTACATCTGCTCGTTTGTGGCCTCGCCCCGGTATATCTGGTGGAACAGCTCCCCGTCCTTGATGAA
>CANRNA010000250.1 GCA_947631805.1 uncultured Oscillospiraceae bacterium
ACAGGCGGCAGCTGGAACATCGTGACCAGCAGCGTGAACGGGGAGGACAGCCACGCTGTCCCCTGGGACCGCACAAGAGAGAGCTATGTGATGATACCCGACGAGGACACCATCGAGCAGGCGAAGGACCTGATGGCCCGCGTCCGCCAGGGGGAGATCGTGTCCCAGCCGTGAGAGCGGCAAATGAAATAAACATGTCCATTCCAGCGTTGCCGGAATGGACATGTTTATTTCGATGAAAATTATCCCAGGCCGAGGAGGATGCAGGCAGCCCGGGCCAGGAGGGCGGCCAGCCAGGCGATGGCGCACTGTCCGGCCACCACGCCCAGGGCCCAGCCCCGGCCCAGCTCCCGCTTCACCGCCGCCACGGCGGCTACGCAGGGGGTATAGAGCAGGCAGAACACCAGCAGGGCCGCCGCCGCCAGAGGGGTGAGCACGCTGGTGATGGACCCCGTAGGCCCCAGCAGCACCGTCAGGGTGGACACCACGCTCTCCTTGGCCATAAAGCCGGTGATGAGAGCGGTGGAGACGCGCCAGTCCCCCAGCCCCAGAGGGGCCAGCACCGGCGCGATGAACCCGGCCACTGCGGCCAGGATGCTGTCCCGGGAGTTTTCCACCACGTTCAGGCCGAAGTCGAAGGTCTGCAAGAACCAGATCACGATGGTGGCCAGGAATATGACGGTGAAGGCCCGCTGGAGAAAGTCCCGTGCCTTGTCCCACAGCAGATGCCAGACATTTTTCGCGCCGGGCATGCGGTAGTTGGGCAGCTCCATCACGAAGGGGACCGGCTCGCCCCGAAAGAGGGTCCCCTTCATGACCAGGGCCAGCACGATGCCCAGCACGATGCCCAGCAGGTACAGCCCTATCATGATGAGGCCCCGGCGGCCGGGGAAGAAGGCGGAGGTGAAGAAGGCGTATATGGGCAGCTTGGCGCTGCAGCTCATAAAGGGCGTGAGCAGGATGGTGAGCTTTCTGTCCCGCTCTGAGGGCAGGGTGCGGGCGGCCATGATCCCCGGCACGGTGCAGCCGAAGCCCAGAAGCATGGGCACGATGCTCTTGCCGGACAGGCCTATCTTGCGCAAAAGCTTATCCATCACGAAGGCCACCCGGGCTATGTAGCCGCTGTCCTCCATAAGGGACAGGAAGAAAAACAGCACCACGATCACCGGCAGGAAGCTCAGTACGCTGCCCACCCCGGCAAAAATGCCGTCCACCACCAGCGAGCGTATCACCGCCCCGGCGTTGATGGACGCCAGGCCCATGTCCACGGCCTGGGCCAGCCAGTCGATGGCGGCGCTCAGCCCGTCCTGGAGCCGGGGGCCTATCAGATCGAAGGTCAGGTAAAACACCAGCGCCATGATGGTGATAAAGCAGGGGATGGCCGTGTACTTGCCTGTGAGCACCCGGTCTATGCCCACGCTGCGGGCCCGCTCCCGGCTCTCATGGGGCTTCACCACCGTGGCGTCGCACACGTCCTGGATGAAGGAAAAGCGCATGTCCGCTATGGCGGCTGCCCGGTCCATGCCGCTCTCCCGCTCCATTTGCAGGATGATGTGCTCCAGGGTCTCCCGCTCGTTCTGGTCCAGGTCCAGGGCGCTGGCGATGCTCTCATCCCCCTCGGCCAGCTTTCCGGCGGCGAAGCGCACGGGGATGCGGGCGCGCACGGCGTGGTCCTCTATCAGGTGCATGATGGCGTGGAGGCACCGGTGCACCGCACCGCCGTTTTTGTCCTCCCGGCAGAAGTCGATGCGCCGGGGCGGCTCCTGATAGCGGGCCACGTGGAGAGCGTGGTCCACCAGCTCGTCGATGCCCTCGTTCCGGGCGGCGGAGATGGGCACCACCGGGATGCCGAGAAGCTGCTCCATCTCGTTTATCTGGATGGAGCCGCCGTTGCCCCGGACCTCGTCCATCATGTTCAGGGCCAGGACCATGGGCACGTCCAGCTCCATCAGCTGCATGGTCAGGTAGAGGTTTCGCTGGATGTTGGAGGCGTCCACGATGTTGATGATGCCCCGCGGCCGCTCGTCCAGGATGAAGGAGCGGGTGATGATCTCCTCGCTGGTGTAGGGGGACAGGGAGTAGATGCCCGGCAGGTCCGTGATGCGGGTGTCCTCGTGGCCCCGGATGACCCCGTCCTTCCTGTCCACGGTCACGCCGGGGAAGTTGCCCACGTGCTGGTTGGAGCCGGTGAGCTGGTTAAAAAGGGTGGTCTTGCCGGAGTTCTGGTTTCCGGCCAAGGCGAAGGTGAGCAGCGTCCCCTCCGGCAGGGGGTCCTCCGTGGCCCGGCTGTGGTACTTGCCCCGCTCGCCCAGGCCCGGGTGGTCGATGGCCCGGCCGTTGTAGCCGCTCCGGCCGGAGGGGGGGACGGCGGCCTCGTCCCGGACGTTTTCCACCTCTATCTGGGCCGCGTCCGCGGCCCGCAGGGTCAGGTCATAGCCCCGCACCACGAATTCCATAGGGTCCCCCAGAGGGGCGAACTTGACAAAGGTCACGTCCGAGCGGGGGGTGAGGCCCATATCCAGAAAGTGCTGGCGCAGGGCGCCGTCTCCGCCCACGGCGGTGACGGTGGCGGTCTTTCCCGCCGGAAGGTCCCGAAGGGTCATAGTAGCATGGTCTCCTTTTGCCCGCCTGTGCGGGCCCTATCATTATACGGCAACCGGGCGGCATGTTCAAGCCGTGGG
>CANRNA010000251.1 GCA_947631805.1 uncultured Oscillospiraceae bacterium
CCGGGGACGGTGACGAGCCCCCGGACGGACGTGGTATGTAATGTGTGCGTCATGCTCGTCATAAACCACTGGAGCGACGATACGTTCTATCTGGACGTCTATTACGGGTCCGGCATCGGTCTGGCGCAAGGCGGCGCTCCCGCCCCCGCCGCCAGCGCCGTCACCTCCGGCGACGGTATCCTGCCGGACGCACACGCCTTCTTCGACGGGGAGCTTACCCATTCCGAGGAGAGCATCACCAACGGGACAAAGGCCGTATTCTCCGTCGAACAGGAATACGCGGCGGCGGCCTACGAGTATGTGGAGCTTTTGAAGAGCGGCCGTTTTGGCCTTTCTCTGGCCCAGACGCTCACCGACGACCACAGCGGGGCGGATCTGACCACTGTATATGTCTTCGACTATACCGGGAGCGGGGATGTGGACCCGGTGTCCCTGTATACCGACGGAAGGGATGTATACGGGGCGGTCATCGTCCGGGTCAACGACTGGCCCGAGTGGGGATGGTGCGAGATGAGCATCCGCTTCTCCGACGGTCTGACCGTGGCGGACACCGGCGACCGGTGCACCGTCACCGGTCTCGTGGACGATACCGATAACGGCTTTTCCGGTCCCATGGGGGGCGGATACGCCTCCGGCGGCTCCTCCGGAAGCGGCATCGACTGGTATATCGGCGATGACGGCGGGCGCAAGTGCTCCGTCTGCAACGGCACCGGGTCCCGTGACTGCATGACCTGTGACGGCAAGGGCTACATCGAGGAGTACGTCTCCGTGCCCAACTATTCCGGCAGCACCCTGGGCTCCCTCAGCGGCTGGGAGCACCACGACTGCCCCAACGCCTTCTGCCACGACGGCCAGGTGGACTGCATAACCTGCGGCGGCGACGGCTGGATAGACTGAGAGGAGATACGATGAGGGACCTGAACAGATTCAAGGGCTGCCTGGTGGGCGGCGCGGTGGGAGATGCCCTGGGTTACCCGGTGGAATTCATGCCCGCTTCCGCCATTTTCCATCTGTACGGAAAGGGCGGGATACGGGAGTATGTCCTCCGTCACGATGTGGCGGAGATATCCGACGACACCCAGATGACCCTGTTCACCGCCACGGGCCTGCTCCTTGGCACCACACGGGGGATGACCAGGGGCATCATGGGGCCTTATGAGGGGTACATCATGTCCAGTTATCAGGATTGGTACCTGACCCAGACGAAGAAGTATCCTCTGCCGGAGGGATACCATTACTCCTGGCTGGCGAACGTCCCGGCGCTGTTCAGCCGCCGGGCGCCGGGGAATACCTGCATGTCCGCCTTGGCAGCGGGCGGGAACGGCAGTCTGGAGGCGCCTTTGAACCACAGCCGGGGCTGCGGCGGCGTCATGCGGGCCGCGCCCATCGGCCTCTACTTCAACGACCGCTGGTATACCCAGGAGCAGATCGACCGCGTCGGGGCCGGGTCCGCCGTTCTGACCCACGGCCACGAGCTGGGGTACCTGCCCGCGGCCATGCTGGCCCACATCGTCTCCCGGATAGCAGGGCAGGGGGACGCGGTGGCCGCGGCGGTGGACGACGCCATGGCGGCCATGCCCACCGTCTTCCCGGAGGCGAAGCATCTGGGCGAGCTTCTCGCTCTGGTGGGGAAGGCGGCCAAGCTGGCCAGGGAGGCCGGGGACGACCTGGCCGCCATACGGCAGCTGGGCGAGGGCTGGGTAGGGGACGAGGCCCTGGCCATCGCCGTGTACTGCGCGGTGAAATACGCCGACAGCTTTGAAAAGGGCGTCATCGCCGCCGTGAACCACGACGGGGACAGCGACTCCACCGGGTCCATCACGGGCAATATCCTGGGGGCCGCCCTGGGCTACGACGCCATCCCCCAAAAATTCCTGGACAAGCTGGAGCTGCGGGATGTGATCGAAGAGGTGGCGGAGGACCTCTGGCACGACTGCCAGATAGACGATTACGACAGGCGGGACCCGGTGTGGGAGAGCAAGTATGTCTCCATGACCTACAGCCCGGAAGGAAAAAAGGATGTTTAAGAAGCTGTTCATGAACGAGAGGGCCCTGCTGGAAAAGGGCCTGGCCTTTGAGAACGCCGACAAGCTGGACGAGGCGTTCAGCGCCTACAAAAAGGCGGCGGACGCGGGCAGCGCGGCGGGGATGTTCGCCATCGGCAACCTGTATTTCCATAAGCAGTACCAGGCCGCAACGCTCCCATCCCTCATGCCCTGGGGGCAGGAAAAAGTCATCCCCAATATGAAGGAGGCCTATGCCTGGTTCCTGAAAGCCGCCGAGGCGGGCCTTCCCAACGCCATGAGCAACGTGGGCGTGATGCTTTATAGCGGCACGGGCTGCCCCAAGGACGAGGATAAGTCCCGCCAGTGGCTGGAGAAGGCCGCCGCCGCGGGCGTGGCCCAGGCGGAGAAGGCGCTCCACGACTTTTTCGCCGTGGACAGCGGCGAGCATCTGCCG
This sequence comes from uncultured Oscillospiraceae bacterium, assembly GCA_947631805.1. Classification (GTDB taxonomy): domain Bacteria; phylum Bacillota; class Clostridia; order Oscillospirales; family Oscillospiraceae; genus CAJOIG01. The sequence goes on from CANRNA010000251.1 coordinate 2,461, forward strand.
GACGAAGAATATGATGCGATGCTGGACAGCTTCTGCGCCCTCATCGCGGAGCAGGACACGCCGGAGGCCCGCCAGATATACGATAGGCTCATGAACGGCACCGAGGAGCAGCTGTCCCGCCTGGGCTGGCGGCTGGCCGAGGGCAGCTACCGCGTTGGAGG
>CANRNA010000252.1 GCA_947631805.1 uncultured Oscillospiraceae bacterium
AGCACCACCGTGAGGGCCGTGCAGTCCTCCTCGCCCCCGAAGGTGGCGGGAAGGCCCGGCAGGGGCTTTTTCCCCCGACGGATGGCGTGGCGGCGATAGCCCGCCTCCACGGCGCTGTGACCGGCGGCCGTGCGCACCTCCAGGCAGTGCTCCCGAAAGTCCCCCACCCCGCCGGTGGGGTACTCGAAGGGGGCCGCGTCCAGAAAGCTCAGCTTGTCCCGGGCGTTGCGCTCCGGGGTATAGGGGGGCTCCTCTGTCCGGGCCAGGCACGCTCTGTCCGCGCTCCGGAGCCGGGGGCCGTAATAATAGTGCAGCAGATAGCCGAACGCATCCGCCACGCCCATGATATAGCTGGTGTGGGGCGTGTCCAGCTTGAAGGTCCTGCTCTCCCCGTCGTAGGTGATGCCCATGCCGCTCACTCCGCGCTCTTCAGCCCGTCCATCAGGCCCTGATAGACGCTCTGGCTCTTCTCGTACACCGTCAGCCCCCGCCGGTCGATGAGGGCGAAGTTCTCCTCGTCGGTGCCCAGATAGCCGTTGTCCCACCACACGCAGGGGATGGCGTACTTCGCCGCCTCGGACACATAAAACCGGGCCCACTCATACCGGGCTTGGCCGTTGTCCTTGTCAAGGCAGCCCATCTCGTCTATGATCACCGGCACGCCCTTCTGGACGTACATATAATCCAGGCTCTCCAGCATCTGGGCGATCTGGCTCTGGCCGTCTTTGGTGAAGTCGTTCACCGGGGACTTGGTGTTCAGGCACAGGTCATAGGGGGTGTAGGCGTGGATGGACAGCCACAGCCGTCCCTCCGCGCTGTCCTCCGGCATCCGGAAGGCGCTCAGCCGCGCCGCGGAGGGGGAGCCCGCGTAGGGGCTGACGATCACGATCCTGCCCCCGTTATAGCCGCCCCCCGCCCGAATGGCGTCCAGGGCGGTCTGGTTCAGGCCGTTGACCACCTCCAGCGCCGCCATGCAGTCGTCGTTTTTGGGGTCGATGTTCCACTCGTAGGCGCTGCCCACGATCCGGGGCTCGTTCATGGTCTGGAAGATGAGCCTGTGGTCCCGGTCCGCGAACCGGGCGGCGATCTGGCTCCAGACGGCTTTCAGGTATTCCTGGGCCCTGGCCGCGTTCTCCGGCGCGGGATAGTAGACCTCGTTGTCGTGGTGGGCGTTGACGATCACAAAAAGCCCCGCCTCCAAAGCCTGGTCCACCACCGTCTCCACCCGGTCCATCCACGCCGTGTCGATGATGTGCTCCGGCGCGCCGGAGGTGTGGCCGCTCCAGGACACCGGGATGCGCACGGTGTCAAAGCCCAGCTCCTTCACCGTCTGAAACAGCTCCGCCGTGGTGACGGGGTTCCCCCAGGCGGTCTCGCCGGGGGCGTCAAAGGTATTGCCCAAATTCCATCCGATCTTCATCTGCTCTGTCAGCTCCTTTCCAGATACCGGCGCCGCCTCCCCGTCGGCCAGGGCTGCCGCCCCCGCCGCCTGTGAGACCATCAGCGCCGTCAAAAGCATACAAACGATACGTCTTGCGGTATGTGTTTTCATGCCGGTCACCTCCCGCTCTGGAGCGATGATATCAAATCGCGGCGGAAAATACAACGTTTTTTCTCGCCGAACCGCTTCCCCCCTCCCGCGAACTGCCAAAAAAAGGTTGCAATGGCGGAAAAACTGCCGTATACTCCAAGACATGACAGGAGGGGATATTCATGCGCATTCACACCGTGGAGCTGGCCCCCAATGGGGCGTCGCTCACCTGCTACATACAGCACAACAGCCCGGAGATGACCACGGCGGACATCCGCCCGGCCATGCTGGTCATCCCTGGCGGCGGGTACGCAATGTGCTCCGACCGGGAGGCGGAGCCCATCGCCCTGGCCTATCTGGCCGAGGGGTTCAACGCCTTCGTTCTGCGCTACAGCGTGGGCGGCAAGGGCTGGGAGCGGGCCTATGAGGACGGCACGGCGGCGCTGCGCCACATCCGGGAGCATGCCCAGGCTCTGCACATAGACCCGGCAAGGGTCGCCGCCGTCGGCTTTTCCGCGGGCGGACATCTGGCGGCCTGCCTGGGAACCATGGGCCAGGACCGGCCTGACGCCCTGGTGCTGGGATACCCAGTCACCCGGGCCGACATGGGCCCGCCCATGGGCCTGGACATCCCCGACGCCTGCGCCGGGGTGGACTGGACCACGCCCCCCAGCTTTCTGTTCGCCAGCTCTGACGACGGGGTCGTCCCTGTGGAAAACAGCCTCCTCTTTGCCCAGGCCCTGGCGCGAAGCGCCGTCTGCTTCGAGATGCACATCTACCCCCAGTCCGCCCACGGCTTCTCCACCGGCAAGGCCGCCCACGCAAACGGCGACCCCCTCATGGCCGTGCCGGACACCCGTAACTGGCTGCCGGACAGCGTCCGCTTCCTCCGCCGGGTCTTCGGGGACTTCCCCCTCGGGGGCAGGCCCCAGCCGGGCACCTTGCCGGACCCGGACCGCTTCGGGCCTGACACGCCCATCCGCCGCCTGTGCGCCTGTCCGGCCTGCGTGAGCGCCATGGAGGCGGTCAGCCCCGGCCTCGCACGGTCCCTCCGGGCCAACCCCATGGAGGGGGGCATGAGCCT
>CANRNA010000253.1 GCA_947631805.1 uncultured Oscillospiraceae bacterium
ACGTCCCCGTCCTGCATCACATAGTCCTTCCCCTCCGCCCGCAGAAGGCCCTTCTCCCTGGCCGCCGCCTCGCTGCCGCAGGCGCGCAGGTCCTCAAAGGCGATGATATTGGCCCGGATGAACCCCCGCTCGAAGTCGGTGTGTATCTTCCCCGCCGCCTGGGGCGCCTTGGTGCCGCGGGTGATGGTCCAGGCCCGGCACTCGTCCGGCCCGCAGGTGAGGAAGCTGATGAGCCCCAATAGCTCGTAGGAGCACTTGATGAGCCGCTCCAGGCCCGATTCCCGGATGCCCAGCTCCTCCATGAACATCTCCCGGTCCGCCGGGTCGTCCAGCTCGGCAATGTCCTGCTCGAACCGGGCGCACACGGGCAGCACCATGCTCCCCTCCCCGTCGGCGATGGCCTTCACCTGCTGGTAATAGGGGCTCTGCTCCGCCTGGGCGAAGCCGTCCTCGTCCATGTTGGCGGCGTAGATGACCGGCTTGAGGCTGAGGAGGTCGGACTGGCCGATGAGCTCCGCCTCGTCCTTGTCGCAGGCAAAGCTCCGGGCGGACCTGCCCTCGTTCAGCCACTGGGCCAGCCGGGCGAGCACGTCCGCCTCCCTGGCGTAGCGCTTGTCCCCGCTCTTTACGTACTTCTGGGCCTTCTCCAGCCGCCGCTGGACCATCTCCAGGTCGGCCATCACCAGCTCCAGGTCGATGGTCTCGATATCCCCCTTGGGGTCGGTGGAGCACTCGTGGCGGATGATATTGGCGTCGTCAAAGCACCGGACCACGTGGATGATGGCGTCGGTGTTGCGTATGTTGCCCAAAAACTTGTTGCCCAGGCCCTCGCCCTTGCTGGCGCCCTTCACCAGGCCCGCGATGTCCACGAACTCGATGGTGGCGGGGGTGAACTTTTTGGGCTTATACATCTCCGCCAGGAAGTCCAGCCGCTCGTCCGGCACAGCCACCACACCCACGTTGGGGTCGATGGTGCAGAAGGGGTAGTTGGCCGACTCCGCCCCGGCGTTCGTCAGGGCGTTGAAAAGGGTGCTCTTTCCCACGTTGGGAAGTCCTACGATACCTAATTTCATATTCGTCTCCTATCAACAAAGGCGGGCGCCGGGCCCGCCTTGTTTTTTATTGTTCCGTGCTCTCCGGGGCGGGCGGTGCCTCCCTGTCCGCGTCCCCGGCCGCCGGGGCGCTCTGGGCAGGCGCACTCTCGGCCGCCGGTGTGCTCTCAGCCGCGGGGGCGGGGGCGCTCCCCGCCTTGGGCGGCAGGCAGCCGTGGTCGCAGAAGTAATCGAAGTCCGCTCCGTCCATGGACTCGTGGGCCAGCAGGTACTCCGCCACGGCGATGAGGGTCTCCCGGTGCTCGGTGAGAAGCTCCTCGCACCTGGCGCTGGCCTCGTCAAAAATGCGCTTGACCTCCTCGTCTATGACGGCGGCGGTCTCCTCGGAATAGCTCTTGGTGGTGCCGAAGTCCCGGCCTATGAACAGGCTGTGGCTGGAGTCGTCGAAGCTGATGGGGCCCAGTCGGTCAGACATGCCGAACTGCATGACCATGGCCCGGGCGATCTTGCTGGCCTGCTGGATGTCCCCGGACGCGCCGGAGGAGATGTCATCCAAAAACAGCTTTTCCGCCACCCGGCCCCCCAGGGCCATGACGATCTGCTCGAACATATCGCTCCTGGCATGGAAGGATTTGTCCTCGCTGGGCCGCATGAGGGTGAAGCCCCCCGCCTGCCCTCTGGGGATGATGGTGATATAGTGCACCGGGTCCACGTGCTCCAGATACTTGGCCGCGATGGCGTGGCCGGACTCGTGGTAGGCGGTGAGCCGCCGCTCCTTTTCGGTGATGACCCGGCTCTTTTTCTCCGGGCCCATGGCCACCTTCAAAATGGCCTCGTCGATGTCCGCGTTGACGATGAACCGGCGGTGACGGCGCACGGCCAGCAATGCCGCCTCGTTGAGCAGGTTCTCCAGGTCCGCGCCGGAAAAACCGGCGGTGCCCCTGGCGATGGAGTTCAAGTCCACGTCGTCCCCCAGAGGCTTATCCTTGGCGTGGACGCGCAGTATCTCCTCCCTGCCCTTCACGTCGGGCAGGCCGATATAGACCTGCCGGTCGAACCGGCCGGGCCGGAGCAGGGCGTTGTCCAGGATATCCGCCCGGTTGGTGGCCGCCATGACGATGACGCCCTCGTTGTTGGTAAAGCCGTCCATCTCGACCAGCAGCTGGTTCAGCGTCTGCTCACGCTCGTCGTGGCCGCCGCCCAGGCCGGAGCCGCGCTGACGGCCCACGGCGTCTATCTCGTCGATGAATATGATGGCGGGGGCCACCTTTTTGGCCTGGTCGAAAAGGTCCCGGACGCGGCTGGCGCCTACGCCCACGTACAGCTCTACAAAGTCGGAGCCGGAGATGGACAGGAATTGCACCCCTGCCTCCCCCGCCACGGCCTTGGCCATCAGAGTCTTGCCGGTGCCCGGAGGACCCACCAGCAGCACGCCCTTGGGGATACGGGCGCCCATGGCCGTGTAGGCGGCGGGGTCCTTGAGGAACTCCACTACCTCCTGCAGCTCCTCCTTCTCCTCGTCGCACCCGGCCACGTCCGC
>CANRNA010000254.1 GCA_947631805.1 uncultured Oscillospiraceae bacterium
GAGGTGAAGGGCCAGGAGAACGTGAAGCGGGCTTTGGAGGTGGCCGCCGCCGGGGGCCACAACGTGCTCATGATAGGTCCGCCAGGGGCGGGCAAATCCATGCTGGCCAAGCGCCTGTCCGGCATTTTGCCGGACATGAGCCGCCAGGAGGCCCTGCGCACCACGGCGATATGGTCCGTGGCGGGTCTGACCACGGCGGACGCGCCGGTGGTGGTCCGGCGGCCCTTCCGCGCCCCCAACCAGACCGCCTCCCGCCAGGCGCTGTCCGGCGGGGCGGACCTGAAGCCCGGCGAGATGAGCCTGGCCCACAATGGGGTGCTGTTTCTCGACGAGCTGCCGGAGTTCCACCGGGACGTGCTGGACCTGCTGCGCCAGCCCCTGGAGGAGGGGGAGATAACCGTCTCCCGTGCCTCCGGCTCGGCCACCTATCCCAGCCGGTTCATGCTGGTGTGCGCCATGAATCCCTGCCGCTGCGGCTGGTACGGCCACCCCAGCGGCCGCTGCCGGTGCACGGAGCGGTCCGTCCGGGAGTATCAGGGGAAGATATCCGGCCCCCTGCTGGACCGGATAGACATCACCGTGGAGGTCCCGGCCCTGGAATTTGAGGAGCTGGAGGCCAGACCCAACGGGGAGCCCTCCGCCGTCATCAAGGGGCGGGTGGACGCGGCCCGAGCCGTCCAGCGGGAGCGGTTCGCCGGTACCGACATCCAGTCCAACGCTCGGATGGGTCCGGGGGAGATGGAGCGGTTCTGCGCCCTGGACGGGGAGGGCTCGGCCCTCATGCGCACGGCCTATGAGGCCCTGGGCCTGACCGCCAGGAGCTATGACCGCATTTTGCGGGTGGCCAGGACCATCGCGGACCTGGCGGGCAGCGAGACCATCCGGCCCGAACACCTGGCGGAGGCCATCCAGTATCGGGTGTCCGCCGCCCTGGCGAAATAGCCCCTTTCCCGGCAATTATTTTCACTTTATGGAGAATCCTAATGACCGATATGATACTTCTCAAGGAGGGCGAGGTCGTCCTGAAGGGCCTGAACAAGCGGGCCTTTGAGCAAAAGCTCCTGGGCAACATTCGCCGCCGCATCAAGCGCTTTGGCCCCTTCGCGGTCATCGCCCACCAATCCATCATCTACGTGGAGCCCCAGGAGGAGAGCTGCGACGTGGACGGGGCCTTTCAGGCCCTGCAAAAGGTGTTCGGCATCATGACCATGACCAGGGCCGCCGCCTGCGGGAAGACCCCGGAGGCCATTCTCGCCAAGGCGAAGGAATACCTGCACGATGAGCTGTCCGCCGCCCGCACCTTCAAGGTGGAGTCCCGCCGGGGAGACAAGGCCTTCCCCATGACGAGCGTGCAGCTGAGCCAGTACGTGGGCGGGGAGCTGAACGACGCCTTCCCCAACCTGACCGCCGACATGCACCAGCCGGAGTTCACCGTCCATCTGGAGGTCCGGGACCGGGCGGCCTACGTCCACGGAGCCCCCATCGAGGCGGCGGGCGGTCTGCCTGTGGGCACCGCCGGGGCGGCGGTGAGCTTGCTGTCCGGCGGCATCGACAGCCCCGTGTCCACCTGGATGATGGCGAAGCGGGGCGTGCGCATCATCCCCGTGCACTTTTTCTCCTTCCCCTACACGTCGGAGCTGGCCAAGCAGAAGGTGCTGGACCTGGCAAAGCTCCTGGTGCCCTGGTGCGGGCGGATGAACGTGCAGATCGTGCCCTTCACCCACATCCAGGAGGAGATACGGGCCAAGTGCCCGGAGGACTACTTCACCATCATCATGCGGCGCATGATGATGCGCATCGCCTCCAACCTGGCCAAGGACAACAAGTGCGGGGCCCTCATCACCGGGGAGAGCCTGGGCCAGGTGGCCAGCCAGACCATGGAGGCCATGGCCGCCACAGAGGACTGTGCCACGGTGCCTGTGCTGCGGCCCCTGGTGGGCATGGACAAAAAGGAGGTCATCGCCATCGCGGAGCGCATCGGCACCTTCGAGACGTCCATTCTGCCCTATGAGGACTGCTGCACCGTGTTCACCCCCCGGCATCCCTGCACCCACCCCAAGGTGTGGCGCGTCCGGGAGGCGGAGGCCGCCCTGGACACGGACGCCCTGGTAGCCGAGGCGGTGGCGGGGATAGAGTTTGTGAAGATAGGATATTGAGAGGTCTGATGATATGGTAGAGAATTTTGACGCGAAGCTGAAGGAATACGCCCACCTACTGGTAGAGATCGGGGCGAATGTGCAGGTCGGGCAGACGGTGCGCCTGCGGCCCGAGGTGTCCTGTGCGCCCCTGGCCCGGCTGTGCGTGGAGGCGTGCTATGACCGGGGCGCCCGGGAGGTGGTCATGGAGTGGGACGACGACTTCGTCCTCCGGCAGAAATTTCTCCGGGCGGCGGATGACGTCTTTGCGGACTTGCCCGCCTACATGAAAGCCCAGTATGACTGGTATCTTGACCGGGGCGCGGTGGACCTTTCCATCTTCGGTTCCGACCCCGAACTGCTCAAGGGCGTGGACCCCGCCAGGATGCAGGCCTACCGCCGGGCGGCCGGAAACGCCGTCCGGGCGTATTCCGACGCTCTGAACGCCAATAAATT
>CANRNA010000255.1 GCA_947631805.1 uncultured Oscillospiraceae bacterium
GCCACCCTGAGCCACGACTATGAGGAGGCCGCCGCCATAGACGGCTGCTCGGCCAACAGGACCTTCTGGGTCATCATGCTGCCGCTCATCCAGCCCGCCATCATCACGGTGACCATCTTCAACTTCCTCAGCGTGTGGAACGAATTCTTTATGGCCCTGATCTTCACCAGCTCCAACAGCATGACCCCTGTGGGCGTGGGCCTTTTGCAGATCGTCAACTCCATGAAGTACTCCGGCAACTACGGCGGCCTGTTCGCGGCGGTCATCATCGTGTTTTTGCCCACGTTCCTGCTGTACCTGTTCATGAGCCGCCGTATCATCTCCGGCGTGACGGCCGGGGGCGTGAAGGGATGACACCATCGACAAGGATATTATCGCTATGAGAGATTTGAAAGGACGGGTCACCATCCCCACCGACCAGGATGTGATCGACGAGACCATGGAGGTCCTCCGCCGGTGGGGGGCGGACGCCATCCGGGACTGCGACGGGACCGACTTCCCCGAGGCCCTGAAGGCGGTGGACGCCAAGGTGTATTCCACCTACTACACCACCCGCAAGGACAACGCCTGGGCCAGGGCCAATCCCGACGAGGTCCAGCAGTGCTACATCATGACCGGCTTCCACACCGCCGCAGGCGGGCCCCTGGCCATTAAACTCATGGATGGCGTCAGCCCCGAGCTCATGGCGGTGAACGACCGGGACGACATCCGCCGCTGGTGGGAGGTCATGGACCGGACCGACGGCGCCCCCCTGGACCCGGACCGGTGGCGGTATGAGCCGGAGAGCGGCCAGGTCGTCATCGACGAGCCGGTGCCCTTCCACGACTACACCGTCAGCTTTCTGGCCTATCTGATATGGGACCCGGTGCACATGTACAACGCCGTCACCAACGACTGGAAGGACTTTGAGCACCAGATCACCTTCGACGTGCGCCAGCCCAAGACGAGGGAGTTTTCCAAAAAACGGCTGCGCCGTTTCCTGGAGGAACACCCCTACGTGGACGTGGTCCGCTTCACCACCTTTTTCCACCAGTTCACCCTGGTGTTCGACGAGCTGAAGCGGGAAAAATACGTGGACTGGTACGGCTACTCCGCCTCCGTCAGCCCCTATATCCTGGAGCGGTTCGAGCGGGAGGCGGGCTATCCCTTCCGGCCGGAGTACATCATCGACCAGGGCTACTACAACAACCAGTATCGGGTCCCCAGCCGGGAGTATCTGGACTTCATGGCCTTCCAGCGCCGGGAGGTGGCCGCCCTGGCCAGGGAGCTGGTGGACATCACCCACGAATACGGCAAGGAGGCCATGATGTTCCTGGGGGACCACTGGATAGGCACGGAGCCCTATATGGAGGAGTTCGCCTCCATCGGCCTGGACGCGGTGGTGGGCAGCGTGGGCAACGGCTCCACCCTCCGGCTCATATCCGACATCACCGGCGTCCGCTACCGGGAGGGGCGGTTTCTGCCCTACTTCTTCCCGGACACCTTCCACCCCGGGGGAGACCCGGTGGGGGAGGCCAAAGCCAACTGGGTCACCGCCCGGCGGGCCATTTTGCGCAGGCCCGTGGACCGCATCGGCTACGGCGGCTATCTGAAGCTGGCCTGCCGGTTCCCGGCATTCATCGACTATGTCCAGTCCGTGTGCGAGGAGTTCAGGGAGCTGTATGACGCCATCGGCGGGGCGAAGCCCTGGTGCGTGAAGACCGTGGCCGTGCTCAACTGCTGGGGCAAGGCCCGCTCCTGGGGCTGCCACATGGTCCACCACGCCCTGTATCAGAAGCAGAACTACTCCTACGCCGGGGTGATAGAGGCCCTGTCCGGGGCCCCCTACGACGTGCGGTTCATCAGCTTTGACGACATCCTCCGGGACCCGGAGGCGCTGGCGGACGTGGACGTGCTGCTGAACATCGGCGACGGGGACACCGCCCACACCGGCGGCCCGGTCTGGGAGGACGGGCGCATATCCGCCGCCGTGAAGAGCTTCGTATACCGGGGCGGCGGCTTCATCGGCGTGGGGGAGCCCTCCGGCCACCAGTACCAGGGCCGGTATCTCCAGCTGGCCGGGGTGCTGGGGGTGGAGAAGGAGACGGGCTTTACCCTCAATTACGACAAATACAACTGGGACGAACACCCAGACCACTTCATCCTGGGGGACACGGAGGGCCCCGTGGACTTCGGAGAGGGGAAGAAGAGCATCTACGCCCTGGAGGGGGCTCAGGTGCTCGTCCAGCGGGACAGAGAGGTCCAGCTGGCCGTGAACGGGTTCGGCGCGGGCCGGGCGGTGTACATCTCGGGGCTGCCCTACTCCTTTGCAAACAGCCGTCTTCTCCACCGGGCGGTGCTGTGGAGCTGCCACAGCGAGGACTGCCTGCGAAAGTGGTCCTCCTCCAACGTGAACGCCGAGGTCCACGCCTATCTGGACAGGGGCCGCTGGTGCGTGGTGAACAACACCTACCAGCCCCAGGACACCGCCGTCTACACCGACGGCGGGAAGGTCGAACTGTCCCTGGGTCCCAACGAGATACGCTGGTTCGACGTCTGAAGGACGTGCAAAGCAAACAGCGCCCGGCATGGCAGGACCATGCCGGGCT
>CANRNA010000256.1 GCA_947631805.1 uncultured Oscillospiraceae bacterium
CGGGGCCTGAGCCAGAGCTGCGGCTGCTGGAACCGGGAGCAGAGCGGGAAGATGCACGACCACCTGCACTACCAGGACGAGACCTGTCTGGAGATCCTCAAGCGGTCCTGCGCGGACACGGGCCGGAACAAATCAGGTTTTCGAGGCCTGTTCCTGCTGAACAACGGGAAGTACCGGGCGTCCATCACCTTCCGGGGGAAGCATTACGATCTGGGCCATTACGCCTCCTTCGAGCGGGCGGTGCAGGCCCGGCTGGACGCGGAGGAGAGTTTGCATCAGGGATATATCCAGGCATTCCAGGCTTATGAAGCGCGAGCGGCGGCGGACCCGGCCTGGGCGGCGGCCAACCCGTTTTATTACGACGTACAGCGAACGGAGGGGCGTTTTTCCGTCAGCACCAACGCCCCGCCGCTGACAGGCAGAGAAAGCTATGGCAGGAGCCTTCCGGCATGATACGGAGGGTAAATATAGACCTGAACCTTTGGAAAGGAGGACTTACAGAATGAAGGAAACGTATGAGGCCCCTGAAATGGAGATCATTGAGTTTGAAGAGGAAGACATTATCACGACCAGTGATGCGGAATAACAGCAGCACCTGGGGAACGCATAAAGGGCGGCTTCGGCCGCCCTTTATGCAAAGGTATGGGACGAGCGTAAGGAACGGAGCATGAGAGGCATTTACCGTTTTGCGGGGCGGCGGGCGGAGATAGACTCCCTTTTCCCCGACGTCCACGAGCTGTGCCGGGCGTATCGGACGGCGGGGACGCCGGGCTTCACCATCCGGACCGCGCCGGAGGATATCGACCGGGAGCGGGAACGGGCCGGGGCGGAGGCCCGACGGGAAGGACGCCCGCCCCAGAAGTGGACAGAGGGCTATCTGGAGACATTGGCCGTGTACCGGGCCCTGACCGGGCGGCTCCTGGGGGAGAACATCCTGCTGTTCCACGGCTCCGCGGTGGCGGCGGACGGGGCCTGTTATCTCTTCACGGCGAAGAGCGGCACGGGAAAATCCACCCACGCCCGGCTGTGGCGGGAGCTTCTGGGGGAGCGGGCGGTCATGGTGAACGATGACAAGCCTTTGCTGGAGATAACGGACGGGAGCGTCACCGTGTGGGGCACCCCCTGGTCGGGCAAGCACCGGCTGGACAGGGATATTGCTGTGCCCCTGGCGGGGATAAGCCTCCTGGAGCGGGGGGAGGACAACAGCATCCGGCCCATTTCCCCCGGGGAAGCATGGCCTGTGCTCCTCCAGCAGTGCGGCCGCCCGGAGGAGCCGGAGGCGCTGGCGAAGACCCTGGCCCTGGCGGACAGGCTGGCCCACAGCGTGCCCCTCTACCGCCTGCGGTGCAGGCCGGACATAGAGGCGGCCCGGATGGCCTACGAGGCAATGAGAAAGGGGAAAACAACTTGAGGCTGAAGGACACATTCATCACCTACACGTCCGGGGAAGACCACACCATGGTGGCGACGCGAGGCTTTTCCGGCATGGTGCGGAGCAACAAAACGGCGGCGTTCATCATCGAGGCGCTGAAGGAGCCCACCACGGCGGAGAAGATAGTTGACGCCATGGCGGCGAAGTACGACGCGCCCCGGGAGGTCATAGCGCGGGACGTGGAGCGGGCGCTGGAACGGCTCCGGGCCCTGGGGGCCATCGAGGAGTGAGCGTCCGGTTCGAGGACGTAGTGGCCCGGAGCGGCAGACTGGTCTATACCTGTGTGGGGACCAGTATGCTGCCCATGCTGCGGCAGAGGCGAGACCTGCTTGTCATCGAAAGGCTGTCCGGAGCGCTGAAACGATACGACGTGCCGCTGTATAAGCGGGATTCGGGGCAATATGTGCTGCACCGCGTCCTGAAGGTGTGTCCGAGCGGCTATGTGCTCTGCGGGGATAACCAATGGCGGCGGGAGTACGACGTCCGGGAGGACCAGATCGTCGGGGTGCTGACCGCCTTCATCCGGGGCGGGCGGGAGATACCGGTAACAGACAAACGCTATCGGCTGTATGTACACCTGTGGTGCGGCCTCTTCCCGGTGCGGGCCGCTCTGGTGTGGTGCGCGGCGATGCCGGGTCGGCTGAAAAGGAGATGGAGACGGGCCCATGGGCGGCGAAGCCGAGGAAAAAGTATATGATACGCTATGCCGCCTGATCGCGGCGTGGGTGAACGGCGCTTCCCCGAAGATAGAGGAGACGCCGGACTTTGAGGCGCTTTTACAGGCGGCGGACAGACATCTGCTGTCCGCCGCTGTGTGCGTGGCGCTGGAAAAGACCGGGCTGATGGGGGCCTGCCCCCCGGAGACGGCCAAGCGCTTTCAGGAGAAAAAGGTCCGGTCCATCCGCAGGACCCTGCTCATGGACGCGGAGCGGCGGGCGCTGCTGGACTTTTTTGAGAAAAGCGGCATCTGGTATCTGCCCCTGAAGGGGGTGGTGCTGAACGGCATCTATCCCCAGTACGGGACGCGGCAGTTCGCGGACAACGACATCCTCTTCGACCCCGCCCGCTGGCGGGAGGTCCGGGACTTCATGCTGGGCCGGGGCTATCGGGCCGAGAGCGTGGGCAAGGG
>CANRNA010000257.1 GCA_947631805.1 uncultured Oscillospiraceae bacterium
CTATAAATTCGTCGGAGCAAGGTCGCCCTTGCTCCGACGAGGCCCGCCCTGCCGTGGGGGCCAGATTTGTAACCTGCACAACTTGGCAGGTGGGTCGCCTCATGGCGGTTTCTGTGCTTCCAACATCCGGTTTGCGCCGGGAGGCCTGCGCTCCGCCGCCGTATATGGCGTCCCTTATAAGAGATGTGGGTCCAACCGGGCCCTTGAGACCACGAACAGGGCAGGTTCTCAAGCTCATCCTATGCGGTCACGCCTCGGGAGTTTCCTCATCCTCCTCGGCAAAGACCATTTCCATATAGTGATCGTATATCCGCTGGAGCTTATCGTCGTCGTCCACGGACACGAACTGCTCCTCGCCGTCCACTTCCTCCACCTGGAGGATGACGAAGCCGTAATCCGGGTCATCCTCGTCCATGTCCGCGGGGAGGAAGACCATATACTCATCGCCCTCGAATTCCAGGGTGCTCAGATGCTCCAGCTCAAATTCGTTGCCGTCGTCGTCCTCGATGGTGATATAGCTCGCGCCAAATTCGCTTTCCATGGCATATCCTCCTTGCTGGCTCTATTGTAAAGCCTGACGGCCCGGAATGCAAGAGGGAAAAAAGGGTTTTTGCCCCCGAAGGGCCCTCAGGACCCGTAATCCTCCAGCATACGCACCACCTGGGCGTAGTCCTCCGCCGGTACGCCGCCGCTCAGAGCCAGCCTGTCCGACAGGGGCAGGTCCCGCACCCGGATATCCGTCACCGTGGTGGGGCTGTCCGCCTCCGGGGGGCAGAACACCCCCACATAGCCCTTCCAGGTGCGCAGGCTGTAGCCGCCCTCGGCCGCGGCGGGCTCCGCCTCCGGGAACACCCCCAGGTCCGCCAGCACCGCCAGCAGGCTCACCGCCGCGAACGCCACCAGCAGCACGCTCAGCACTATTTTCAACCGCGGCTTCATGCCACCGCCTCCTTTTATGATAACAAGTATGCCCAGCCGGGCCCTGGCCCATGCGATAATTTAGGAAACGGTTCATCTTTTCTTCACAAATGGGATATACAATCATGGAAAATCGTGCTATAATAATTATATCTATGTCTATGCAGATTTGGCAAAAACATTTCAGCGTGCGCATAAAATCGGAGGAGCGTCTGTGAATATATTCCGTAAGATCAAAGACTGGTACACCAGCCGGAAGGTCCGGCGGGTGCGCCGCGTGGTGAGCGCCACGGCGGATACGGCGGCCGGTGGTGTGGGATTCGTGCTGCGCACCGGGGCAAAGGTGGCCGTGACGGCGCTGCTGGTGTTCATCACCACGGGCCTGCTGCTGGCCTGCATCTTCGCCGTATACGTGAAGACCTGCCTGTCGGAGCGGCTCGACCTGACGCCGGAGGAGCTGTCGTCCAACCTGTCCAGCCGCATTCTGGTGGAGACCAGCGCCGGGAGCAACCAGTGGGAGGAACTGGCCACCCTCTACTACACCGAGAACCGCATCTGGGTGGAGTATGACCAGATACCCGAGAACCTGGAGCACGCCTGCGTGGCCATCGAGGACCGGCGCTTTTATGAGCACAAGGGAGTGGACTGGTGGCGTACCCTGGGGGCGTTCGGCAATATGTTTTTAAGCATGCAGGACACCTTCGGCGGCTCCACCATCACCCAGCAGCTCATCAAGAACCTGACCAAGAACAAGGACGTCACCGTTCAGCGAAAGCTCCTGGAGATGTTCCAGGCCCTGGAGTTTGAAAAGAAATACACCAAGTCCGAGATCATGACCTGGTACCTGAACGAGATATACCTGAGCGAGGGGTGTTACGGCGTGGGCGCCGCCGCCCGGGAGTATTTCAACAAGGAGGTCTGGCAGCTGGACCTGGCCGAGTGCGCCGCGCTCATCGGCATCACCAACAACCCCTCCCTCTATGACCCCTACATCGGGCCCAAGAGCGAGGCCCGGAACAAGACCCGCCAGGAGCAGATCCTCTGGGAGATGTACGACCAGGGCTATATCACCCACGACGAATACGAAGCGGCCAAAAACGAGCCCCTCCAATTCAAGCGGGCCGTGGGCGAGGCCATGCAGACCGAGCCCAACTCCTACTATGTGGACTCCCTGGTGTGGGCGCTGGTGGACGACCTGGCGGAGGCGAAGGGCATCTCCTCCCGGGAGGCGGAGGTGCTGGTATACAACAGCGGCTACGACATCTACTGCTGCATGGATAAGCGCATCCAGGGCATCGTGGACGAGATATACCAGAACCGGAGCAACCTGCCCGGAGCCAACTATAACCCCACCGGCCAGAATCTGGCCTCCGCCATCGTGGTCATGGACCCCAACAACGGCTCCATCGTGGCCCTGGCGGGCAACACCGGCGAGAAGACCGGCAGCTTTACCAACAACTACGCCACCGAGCTGCGCCGTCAGCCCGGCTCCTCCTTCAAGCCCGTGGCGGTGTACGCCCCGGCCCTGGACCTGGGTCTGATAACCCAGGCCACCCCAGTGAACGACTCGCCCAACATCGTGCTGTCCAACGTGCCCTACTGGTACCCCCGCAACGACGGCGGCTACAGCGGCTGGATAAA
>CANRNA010000258.1 GCA_947631805.1 uncultured Oscillospiraceae bacterium
CCGTCGCCCCCGTCGGGGCCGCCGGAGGCCACGTATTTCTCCCGGTGGAAGGCGATGGCCCCCTGGCCGCCGCTGCCCGCCCGGACTGTGATGGTCACTTTGTCAACAAAATTGGTCATAGGTTCACCCGCGGGATAGTATGCCCGCAAAATAAAAGCGGGGCGGTGTGCTCACCGCCCCTGCCTGATAATTTACTGCTGGACCTCGTAAACGGAGACCTTTTTCCGGTCAGAGCCGTAACGCTCGAACTTCACGACGCCGTCTGCCTTTGCGTACAGGGTGTCGTCGCCGCCGATGCCCACGTTGGTACCGGGGTGGATCTTGGTGCCGCGCTGGCGGACAAGGATGTTGCCGGCCAGAACGAACTGACCGTCAGCCCGCTTGGCGCCCAGGCGCTTGGAATTACTGTCACGACCGTTTTTGGTGGAGCCGCCGCCCTTTTTATGTGCCATTTGTCATTTCCCTCCTTGTTCAGCCGATGGAGCCGATCTCGACCTTGGTGTAAGGCTGACGATGGCCCTGGGTCTTCCGATAGCCCTTCTTGGGCTTCATGTGGTAGACGCGGATCTTCTTGGCCTTGCCCTGCTTCACCACGGTGCCGGTGATGGTCCGGCCCTCGATGTAGGGGGCGCCGAAGGTGTTCTCACCCTCGCCGGTGACGGCCAGGACCTTGTCGAAGGTCACGGTGGCGCCAGCCTCGGCATCCAGCTTTTCCACGAAGATCACGTCGCCTGCGGTCACGCGGTACTGCTTGCCGCCGGTCTCGATGATTGCGTACTTCATGCTTTGATATTCCTTCCTTTCGGGCTCGCTATCCCGGGTGCGGAGATATCCGTCTTGCAAAACCCTTTCAAAGCGGCTATAATATGTTATCATTTAATAAACCGATTGTCAACAGTTTTTTGCTTATCCGGCCCGCTTTTCCGGCGGGGAGGATATTTTTTCGGGAAAGGTGAAATATCGTCCCGCCGATGGGTACTGTATGGGTGTGCGGAAGGAGGCGGAGACATTGGAGGACCGGCAGATCATCGACCTGCTCTTTGAGCGCTCGGAGCAGGCCGTGGGGGAACTGGACCGCAAATACGGCCCCGCCGTCAGGCGGGTGGCCCTCAACATCCTGGGAGACAGACAGGACGCGGAGGAGTGCGTCAACGACGCGTGGCTGGGGGTGTGGAACACCATCCCGCCCCAGCGGCCCATGTCCCTGGCGGCCTACGTGTGCCGGGTGGCTCGGAACCAGGCGGCCAAGCGCTACCACGCCAACACCGCCCGGAAGCGCAACAGCCATTACGACGCGGCTCTGGACGAGCTGGCGGAGTGTCTGGCCGCGCCGGAGGGGGTGGAGGAAGTCCTGGAGGCCCGGGAGCTGGGCGCCGCCATAAGCGCCTTTTTGGACACCGTGAGCCGGGAGGACCGCGTCCTTTTCATGCGCCGGTACTGGTACGCGGACGGCCTGGAGGCCATCGCCGCCCGGACGGGGCTCAGCCGCCGCTACATATCGCTCCGGCTGTTCCGCACGCGGGAGAGATTACGAAAATATCTGTTGAAGGAGGGTATGCTGACATGAACCGCGCGTTTATCACCGACGCCATAGGCCGCATAGACGACCGGCATGTGGCCGAAGCCGCCTGCTTCGGGGCTGGGGGCATGACCCCTTCGGAAAGGAACGGGAATATGCAGGAACAGACATATAAGACATATCGCCCCCGTCGCCGGGGGCGGGCCCTGGCGGTGGCCGCCGCGGTGGCGGCGCTACTCATGGCCCTGAGCGTGACGGCCTACGCTGCCGGGTGGCTGGACTCTATCTTTGGCCAGGCGGCCGGAATATTCAACACCAACGACGAGACCGAGGACCGCATAGAGGCCGCTGCAGCGGCGGTATCCCAGTCGCCCCAGGAGCCGGAGAGGCAGGAACTGCCCGCCTTTGACGGCAGCGCGCTGACCCTGAAGGAGAGCTGGTATGACGGCAAGGGGCTGCTGCTGGGGGTGGACCTGGAGGCGGCCAAGCCGGACCCGGTCATCGGCTATGAGCCGGACGGGGCGCTGCTGGAGCACATCATGCAGGATAACCTGACCTACGGGTTCGCCTACTCCACGGCGGAGGACCTGGAACGGCTGCGCCGGTCCATAGAGGAGAACTATCAGGGCACGGCGGACTATGACGCGCTGATGGCCCAGCTGGACAGGCAGGAGGCGCTTTTGGCCGCCGGGGACCCGGACGATCTGGACGTGGAGCTGGAGGTGGGCTATATCACCCAGGAGCAGTACGACGATACCATGTCCCAGCGCACCCAGCGGGGCGCCGCCGCGGGACTGCACTATGAGAGCGCCATTTTGCTGGACGCCTTTTTGGAGCGGGAGCTGACGGGGGAGGAATATGACGAGCTCTGGCAGGCCCTTGAGCGGGACGGCGCGGTGTGCGTGGTCATGCAGGACGTGTATCTGAGCGACCATCTGCTGGCGGAGGGCGAGGACATCGCCGCCATGAGCACCGATGTGGAGGCGGGGACCTTTATCCAGGC
>CANRNA010000259.1 GCA_947631805.1 uncultured Oscillospiraceae bacterium
ACGATCTTCAGCAGCACGCCCTCGTGCTCGCTCACTACCTCATTGGTCAGCTTGTCGGTGGTTATCTCCACCAGGGGCTCCCCGGCCTTCACCGCGTCTCCCTCCTGCTTCAGCCACTTGGAGACTGTGCCCTCCTCCATCGTCAGGCCCAGCTGAGGCATCAGTACTTCAAATGCCATTCCCTCTGCCTCCTGTCACAGTACGATGCTCATCGGGCTCTGCAGCAGGTCCCGCAGGTCCATCTCGAACTTCGCCACTACCGCGCCGTCCAGCAGCCGGTGGTCCAGCGTCACGCTCAGACGCATCACCTTCCGCACCGTCACCTGTCCCGCGTCGTCCAGCGCCAGCTCGTCCTGTATCGCGCATACCCCCAGTATCGCCGCGTCCGGCTGGTTGATGATCGGCGTGAACGTCTCTATCCCGAACATCCCCAGGTTGGACACCGTGAAGGTGGAGCCCTTGTACTCCTCAGGCAGCAGCTTGTTGGTCTTGGCACGGTTCGCCAGGTCCTTCGCCGTCTCGGACAGCTGGTCCAGTCCCATCTTGTCCGCGTCCCGGATGACCGGCACGATCAGCCCTGCGTCCAGCGCCACCGCCACGCCCAGATTCACGTGGGCCCGCTGGATGATCTGTCCGCCGTCGAAGGATACCAGCATCTCCGGATGCGCGCGCAGGCACTTGGCCGTGGCCTTCAGCACCAGGTCGTTCACGGAGTACTTCTTGCCCGTCGTCTCCAGCAGCATCTTCCGGAACTTCATCAGCTCCGTCACGTCTACCTTGATGTTCTGGGTCACGGGCGGTATCTCGGTGTGGGAGGCCAGCATGCGGTCGGCCACCACCTTCCGCATCCCGGTCAGCTTCACTACCGTGTCGCCCTCCATCAGCTCCAGCCCTGCGGCGGGCGCCGCGGGAGCAGCAGCCGCAGGCGCGGCCACAGCGGGGGCAGCAGCGGCAGGCGCCTTGGGCGCTCCCGCGGCCGCCAGGATGTCCTTCAGCACGATACGGCCGGAGGGGCCCGTCCCGGCGATGCCGGTGTAGTCCACGCCCATCTTGGCCGCCGTCTTCCGGGCCAGGGGGGAGATGCGCACTCTCTTGCCGCCCACGGACGCCGGGGCAGGCGCGGGCGCGGCAGGGGCCGCCGCAGGGGCGGGCGCCGCTTCCTGTGCAGCAGCAGGAGCCGCAGGGGCGTCGCCCACCGCCTCGCCAGGCTGGCCGATGTATGCCAGCAGGCCCTTCACGGGGATGTCCTCTCCCTCCTGCGCCACGATCTTCAGCAGCACCCCATCGTGCTCGCTGTTCACCTCGTTCGTCAGCTTGTCGGTGGTTATCTCCACCAGGGGCTCCCCGGCCTTCACCGCGTCCCCCTCGTGCTTCAGCCACTGGGACACCGTCCCCTCTTCCATCGTCAGGCCCAGCTGGGGCATCACTACTTCAAATGCCATATCCGCAGCCTCCTCACTTGTTCAGTACGTGCTTGACGGCCTTCGCTATCGTCTCAGGATGCGGGAAGTTCTCGTCCTCCAGCGTCGGGCTGAACGGCGGCACGATGTTCAGTCCGCACAGCCGCTCCACCGGCGCGTCCAGCTCGTCGAACAGCTCTTCCGCTATCTGCGCCGATATCTCCCCCGCGTAGCTACCGCGCTTCACCTCTTCCGACACGATGAGCACGTTGTGAGTCTTGCTCACCGACGCCGTGATGGCCTCCCAGTCCAGAGGCACCAGCGTCCGCAGGTCCAGCACCTCCACGTCGATGCCCTCGCCCGCCAGCTTCTCCGCCGCTTCCAGCGCAAAGTTCACCTGACGGCTCCAGGTGATCACCGTGATGTCCTTCCCCTCGCGCTTCACCTTCGCCTTGCCCAGGGGGATGAGGTACTCCTCCTCGGGGATCTCTTCCTTCTTCGCGTACAGCAGCTTGTTCTCCAGGCTGATCACCGGGTCGTCGTCGCGGATGGCGCTCTTCATGAGCCCCTTCGCGTCCTCCGCGGAGCTGGGCGCGATGACCTTCAGACCAGGGAAGTGGGCAAACAGCGCCTCCAGCGACTGGGAGTGCTGCCCCGCGTTCCGGCGGCCCGCTCCCATGGGGCACCGCAGCACCATGGGCACCGTCGCCTGACCGCCCGTCATGTACCGCATCTTCGCCGCCTGGTTGAAGATCGGGTCCGCCGCCACCGTGATGAAGTCGTTGTACATAAGCTCCACCACCGGACGCATGCCGCGCATCGCCGCGCCCACGGCCATACCGCAGAACCCTTCCTCCGAGATGGGCGTGTCTATCACGCGCTCAGGTCCAAACTCATCCAGAAATCCCGTGGTCACGCCAAACACGTTGCCCATGACCGCCATATCCTCGCCCATGATGAAGACGTTCTCATCACGGACCATCTCTTCATGCAGGGCCTCCCGTATGGCCTTGCTCACCGTGATCTTCTTGCTCATCTTACCACACACCTTTCGTTGTCAGTGGAATACACGTCTGTGACCGCCTCGGACGGGTCGGGGTAGGGGGAGTCCACCGCAAACTGTACCGCTGCGTCCATCTCCGCCTTCGCCTCGTCCTGGATGGCCTTGAGCTCCTCCTCCGTCACGCCCAGAGCAGTAAGCCGCTTCCCCAGCTTCTCGATGGGGTCGTTCGCCAGCGCCTGCTCCATATACTCCGCCGGACGGTACACCGCCGGGTCACCGCAGTAGTGGCCCTGATA
>CANRNA010000260.1 GCA_947631805.1 uncultured Oscillospiraceae bacterium
TGGAGATTTCCAAATCCATATCTAAGCTCATGATTTCCGGCGCATGGCCTCCGTCAAGGCCCGGCCAGCCGAAGGCAAGTCGGCTCGTTCAGCGAATATCGCCAAGCCTTGACAGAGGCCGCACGCCGGAATATAATTTAGGTCAAGGGATAACCGTTCCGCCGCCAGAGGCTTGGGGGCTGCTCCAACAAGGTCATCTGGTAGCATGAACGACATACTTGCTATATTTTCTTATATATTTTGACCTCTCTGTAAATGGAAGAATGAATATGCGCAAACGATTATTTGAAATCATAGAGATCGCCAATGACAATGACCGTGCCAGCGCAGTCTATGATTTTTTCATGATGGCTGTTATTCTTGTGAGTCTCTTGCCGCTCACTTTTAAAGAGACCTCGTCCTTTTTTGAAGTCATTGACAAAGCGGCCGGGTGTGTATTCATTGCTGATTATGTCCTGCGGATCACAACAGCGGATATGAAGCTGAAAAGGGGACAAATATCTTTTCTGATTTATCCATTCACTCCGATGGCTATCATTGATTTGGTTGCCATCCTGCCATCTTTTACCGCTATTCTCCCAGGATTGCGGATGGTAAAACTATTACGGCTATTTCGGACATTCCGTGTATTCCGTTCGCTGAAAGTATTTCGCTATGCGAAAAGCGTTCAGATCATAGCAGAGGTTATTAAGAAGCAGCGAGCTCCGTTAATAGCTGTGTGCGGGCTGGCAATCGGATATGTTTTGATTTCGGCACTTATTATTTTCAACGTAGAGCCAGATACATTTACCAATTTCTTTGAGGCTATTTACTGGGCGACTATCAGCCTCACAACGATGGGATACGGAGATATATACCCCATCACCACTTTAGGCCGCATAGTCACGATGGTCTCCTCTTTTGTCGGCATAGCAATCGTAGCTTTGCCCGCCGGTATTATTACTGCCGGATATATGGACCAAGTTCAAACAGATAAGCAGCATAAAGACTGATATGTAAACGCCTAATAAAAAACCGCCCCATAGAACCGAAATAGCGTTCTGTGGGGTAGTTTTTTGTGAACAGCTTGTCCTATCGTATTTTCTCATGTTGTCCTTTTCGCGTCGCCCCATCCGCTCCCATGTCCTCGGCAAGGTCCGCGATCACGTCGCCCTTGACCTGGAAGGTGGCGGCGCTGTAGGGCCAGCCGCCCGCGGCCTGGGCGTAGACACCGGCGGTGTGGTCCACGAAATAGTCCTGGAAGCCCGCCTTTTTCACCTGTTCCACGGTCATGTTCCGGGTCAGCTGGTGGACGATGGTGCCCACCATCTCCAGGTGCCCCAGCTCCTCCACGCCGATGTCGGTCAAAATGGCCTTCACCTCGGGATAGGGCATGGAATACCGCTGGCTCAGATACCGCAGAGAGGCGGAGAGCTCGCCGTCGGGACCGCCGTACTGGCTGATGATATACTTTGCCATGGCGGGATCGGGATTTTTGATGCGGACAGGGTATTGCAGTTTCTTCTCATATACGAACATTACTTCTTACCTCCCTTTCCGCCCGTCCAGGGCCAGGGGTCCTCGGGCCAGACCCAGCCGTCGAACATGGCCGTGTCGGAGCGGGACACCGGGCCGCACATCTCCGCGTACCGCTTCCGCCCCTCCTTGGCCAGGGCGGTGAAGCTCTTCCAGGTCTTGAAGGCCTCTTTGTCTCCGGGATGGGTGTCCAGATACAAGGCCAGCTCCTGGCAGACGAAATCAAGGGCCATCAGCTCGGCCAGGGGCGTGTTTTCCACAGGCCCGGTGGCCACATAATCCATAAAAGGCAGGTCCAGGCCCGGGAACAGCGTGCCCTTTGCCAGGGCGTCGGCGCTGTCGTAGGCGGGCTCGCTGCACATCTGGGCGGCCAGCATAGGCACGGCCAGAGGCGCGCAGGCGGGCAGAGGGCCTTCCTTGTAGGTGCAGGAATCTTTATCAGACAAAAATATTTCCCCCTTTGCGTGCCATACTATGCAAAGGGGGAATTTTATGTGCCCAGGCTCTCAGGTACTTTGAGAGGCGCCGATCTTCTTCTCCATGTCCCGGAGGGCCCGGCGGAGGAAAAAGGCGCTGGCGGCCAGGGAGACCATCTCCGCGATGGGGAAGCACCACCACACGTTGTCCACGTTCCTTGTGAGAGACAGCAGCCATGCGGCGGGGATGAGGGCCAGCACCTGGCGCAGTACCGACACGAAGAAGGAATACATGCTCTTGTCCAGGGCCTGGCAGGCAGAGCCCGCCACGATGCAGAACCCGGCCAGCAAAAAGCTCAGGCTTATGCGCCGCAGGGCTGGCACGCCGATGGCCAGCATGGTCTCGGAGGGGCTGAAGATGCCCAGAAATACCTGGGGTATCACCTGGAAGCAGACGAGCCCCAGCGCCATGAAGCAGGTGGCGAACAGCACGCCGTATTTGATGGTGCGGTAGATGCGCTCCTTCTTCCGGGCGCCGTAGTTGTAGCCGATGACGGGGATGATGCCGTTGTTCAGGCCGAACACGGGCATGAAGAAAAAGCTCTGTATTTTGAAATACGCCCCATACACAGCCACCGCCGTGGAGGTGAAGCCGATGAGGATGATGTTCATCAGGTAGTTGGTGATGGAGCCGATGCCCACCATCAAGATGGAGGGGAAGCCGATGCGGTAAATATCCCGGACGATGGGCCAGGGCAGCCGCACGTCGCTGAGATGGATGGGCAGCTCCTTATTTTTATGGAAGTGGAACCAGAAGCCCACGCCCGTGCCCACCGCCTGGCCGATGACCGTGGCGATGGCCGCCCCGGCGGTGCCCATAGCGGGAAGGCCGCACCAGCCATAGATGAAGAAGGGGTCCAGGATGATGTTGGTGACGGCGCCGACCATCTGTGTCCACATGGACAGCTTCGTCTGGCCGGTAGATTGGAGCAGCCGCTCCACACATATCTCCTGGTACACGAACAAGGACCCGATGGTGACGATGCGCAGATAGGAGTCGGTGTAAGCGCGGATGCTCTCGATGTCCGTCTGGGAGCGGATGAACCAGTCCGCGCCGAAAATGCCAAACAGGGCCATCAGCACCCAGCAGCACACCCCCAGGGCCACGGCAGTACCGGCCACCCGGCTGGCCTGCTTCACGTCCCGGCTCCCAAGGGACCGGGAGACCAGAGTGCTCACGCCCACGCCGGTGCCGGTGCCGAGACCGATCATGATGTTTTGGGCCGGGAACGCCAGGCTCAGGGCCGACAGGCAGTCCTCCGACACCCGGGATACATAGACGCTGTCGACGATGTTGTACAGCGCCTGGACCAGCATGGACAGCATCATGGGCACGGCGATGGACAGCAGCAGCCGTCCCTCCGGCATCTCCCCCATGCGGCTGGAATCCAAGCGGTTTTGCGTTTTTGCCATA
>CANRNA010000261.1 GCA_947631805.1 uncultured Oscillospiraceae bacterium
CTGCGGCTGCCCTATATGGAGTACAACGGGGACGGGAAGAAGGTGACGGCGAGCACGGTCCTGCCCTCGGGAGGGAGCCTGTTTATCACAGCGGAGCAGGTGGATGACACCAACACCTGCGAGTACCATCTCACGGTCCTGGGCGCGACCCAGGACGTGGTCATCACCGGGGGCAGCCTCCGGGCTGTGGGCGGGGAGAGCCAGCTGGTGCTGGAGGATTCCACCGGAACGGAGGTAGAGTTTTTCTTCTGCGGTCCCGAGGGCCAAAACAGCCAATGGGTGAAGGCGACGCAGTCGAAGCCTGTGAGCGCATCCGAGATGGGAGACCAGTTTCACTATAACGCGGGGGATTCGACGCATCATTACGCAAACGTGCGTTTTAAGCTCCAGACGGGCTATGAGTGGCGGGATGGCTACGCGGGGGTGGCCGATGTGGCGTTCTTCGACCAGGAGGGTATCAGACGGCCATGGGGCACCGGTAAAGAAGAGAGCGAAATATACCCTGACAGCGACGGATGGTGCTATCTTCGCCTGGGAACGGGACCGGAGTATTACGACAGAGAGCTGGGGAACAGGCGGCTGAGCATCACCGCCAAGCCAGCCCGGTATGTGATCCAATATCTGGACGGCACCGGCGCGGCGATCAACGCGGACGTGCGCTTCGGGGAGAACGGCGTTGCGGATATGCCCGGCTTCCTGGACGGGAATTTGATCCAGGGAAGCTGGGACAATAAAAACGCCGTTACCCTGGACGGGAACCACGGCAATTATTACGGCATAGCGGCGAGAACAGGCAGCTACTCCGACGCCCGCATATCCACCACTGCGACCATACACGGCTCTGTGCCCCGCGACACCGCCGAGACCCGCCCCGCCCAGTTCCAGGGCTGGGTCATCACAGACGCAAAAGGGAACGCGCTGGACAAGAGCGGGGCGATAACAACGGACCGGGCGCAGTTTTTGACATACCAGCCGGGCAGCGCGCTGTCCATTTCCGATGTCATGGGGTGCGGCAGCCTGTTTAACAAGGAAGAGCGGCTCTACGTGGTCTACCTGACGGGCCAGTGGAAGGCCAGAGCGCCGAGCTATACGTACTACGTCACATACAACGAGACGACCCTCGACGGCACGGAGAGAACGCGCATCCAGATCGAAAACCTGGGAAGCCATTTTGACGAGAGCGACGTCGCGGCCGGGGAGAAGGCGGGCAAGAGCTACAGCGCGGAGGATTGGTACGCATTCCGACGGGACAGCTTTTTTGACCTGGAGGGGGCGCAAAAGCTGAGCGGGCTCAATATAGCCCTCGATACGGGAAACGGGCAGACGAAAGGGCTGATGGAGGGAAGGTTTCGGTGGTATAAATACGACGGCAGGAAAAACAGCGCCGACCATCCCGGCCAGTTCCTCTGGGGCCCCGTTCCCAACGGCGGAGAGGTGGACATCTGGCTCATCTCCAACCTGGGCACGCTGAATGTAACAAAAGAGGTGGTCAGCCGCGAGGAGAGCGAGCTTGATAAGCCCTTCCCCTTCACGGTCATATTCACCCTTCCCCCGGACGAACTGGGCACGGCGGGCGGCGAAAACACGTATTTTCGTGACGGGGATGCCGATAGGGCCGTGTATACCGTCAGCGACGGCGGGGGCGAACGGACGCTTGAGCTGGAGAGCCTGGGAGAGAGCCGGTATAGGGGCACGCTTTCGCTGAAAAACGGCCAGACCGCCTCCTTTGTTCTCCCTGGGGGCACAGAGTATTCCATCACAGAGGATGTCGACGAGGGCTACAGCATTGTGACGAGCGGGGATAGGGGCGTTATCCGGGCGGCCTCCGGGGCCAGCGAAGCCATATTCACCAACACGCCCAGCGGTATCGTGGTGAAAAAGACCCAGGTGGAGACGACTGACGCCATGGGCACGGAGGAGATCAGCACACCGGCGGCGCTTATCACCGTTGGCAGCGGCGACCATGTGAAATACGCCATCAGCGTCACCAACCTGGACGAAGAGCACAGCGCGACCGTCACGGTGACGGATGAGATACCAAATGCTGTGGATGACGATGGTACACGAATGAAGCTGACGGTAAACGGGGCTTCTGTCAGCGACGGCGGGAAATATACACCTGACAGCAGTACCGCCGGTACCGTCAAATGGGAGGATGTCACGCTCGCACCGGGGGAGACGAAGATCTTCTCCTTTATCGTCACCGCGCCGGTCGTATACAATTTGAATACCTATATCAACACAGCGGATGTGGAGTACAGGTATGATAACGGTCCCTCCGGGCATTTGACGAGCAACGAGGCGTCGCTCGTGGTGGTGAAGGACTGGCTTCGCATCGGGAAAGTGCTTCCCCTTGTCAGCCGGGGCGAGGCGGGCGACAGGGATTTTGTCTTCCATATCACTCTCTCCGACAGCGCCGGGACAGTGTCCTATCCCTATATCGGGCTTACGGCTGAGAGCTATGAGGGGAAGGGATTCCCTGTGCCGGAAAGCGGTATGCTTGATTTCACGGACGGCAAAGGGGAAGTGCGCTTGAGAGAGGGCCAGGCGATCGCGCTCTACGGAATCCCGGAGAATACGGGCTATACCGTGGAAGAGGAGCACGCGGAGGGCTTCCGCACCAGCGTGGTGAGGCAGAGCACAAAAGAGGAGACCCAGGGCAGCGCTACCAGCGGCGTGATCAGCGCTGACGCCAGCGATTGGCTCATTTTCAAAAATACCCCCATCGGGGTGAGGCTGTCCAAGAGCCAGCGCGTGATCAGGACCGGTGATAACGGCCAGCTCGCGGCCGTTACGCCCGGGGATAAGATCGAGTATTCCATCACCGTCCAAAACATCGACCGGGAGATGTCCGCGCGGGATGTGACCATTACGGACGAAGTGCCTGACGGCCTGACAGTGAGCGATATCACTGCGGGCGGTACCAG
>CANRNA010000262.1 GCA_947631805.1 uncultured Oscillospiraceae bacterium
CGTTCGCTCTGTTACAGGATGTAGTCCGTGATGCAGTCGTACCAATGGATATATGTCACGCCGTTGATGGTGAGCCTGTCGTTTTCCGGCAGCTGTTCGCTCCATTTTTTCTGATAGCGGTCTATGGCCCAGTCGTCGCGGTTGTATCTCCGCCACAGGATCGTCCTGCCGTTTTTGTCCAAAAACTGCTCGGATACCACGCCGCTGTTATAGGTCTCGATGTCCATCACGCACACCGTGTCATAGCGCTTGCCGCCGATGGTGACCGTATATCTGCCTACGATATCCAAAAGGAAATCCTTGTCCGCGCTCGTGACCTCGCTGCCGACGCGCCGGATATCGCCCTTCGCCGCCAGATCGGTCTCGTTTCCGCAATTATCTATGCCAAATCCCCAGTTGGACATGAATTCATCGCCGTCAAGAAAGGTGATATAATTGCGGACGCCGCCGTCGTTTCTGATCGTCGCCAGATAGCGGCAATGGGTATCTGTGAGCTGCGCCACAAAGGTCCGGCTGATCACATCCTTCTTATCCGAGTACGGCGCCTCCCTCGCGGTGAGCTCTACGCCTTCTATGCCGTGGACCCTGGCTTTTCCCGTGACGAGCATATCATAGATATGGCTGCATTTCCGGGAGGGCATATCATACATGCCCCAGGACAGCTTTTCACCCAGTTTAGGGACCAGGAACCAGCCCATGAGCTCCTCCCATTTCACGGAGAACGGGGCCTTGTCGCTTGCTTCTATCTTGTATGCGGGGATAAATTCTGGCAGTTTTTTCATCGTATATTCTCCTTTCAACGCCTCGCTGTGATATGGATATTTCCTTTTGAATTTCTGCTTCGCCGTGTGCAGCCTGCTCTTGACCGTTCCGACAGGGATGTTCAGCCGTCTGGCGATATCGGCCTGGGGAAGCGCTTTCCAATAATAGAGATACAGTATCTGCTTGTCTTTATCACCGAGCAGATCCAACGTCTCTCTTACTGTGGAAACGACCGAAACGCCATACCTGCTGTCGGCCAATTCCCCCTCGGTCATTTCGTCGATCGGTATCTCGTACTGCTCCGCCTTCCCGCGAAAATAGTCGTTGCATTTATTTCTTGCGATGCTGATGAG
The DNA here is from genome assembly GCA_947631805.1 of uncultured Oscillospiraceae bacterium. Lineage (GTDB taxonomy): Bacteria > Bacillota > Clostridia > Oscillospirales > Oscillospiraceae > CAJOIG01. The sequence continues at coordinate 1,116 of CANRNA010000262.1, forward strand.
CCACGGCTTGAACGCGTCCTTGTTTTTTAACTGATGGAACTTTTGACAGGCGGCAAGGTAAACCTCCTGTAAAACGTCGTCCGCGTCCGCCCTCGCGCTCAGGCGAAACCGCACGAAACGCTCCACAGGCACCCGCTCCGCCTCCAAGAGCTTTTCAAATTCATCCATATCCTCACCTCCTTTTGTCTGTAGCTGAAAACCGGTTTCACTTATATAGACGGGTGTCGGCCCCAAAAGGTTCATTATATTTGCTTTATCCTGCCCAAAAAAATCGAAGGGAGAGGACTTCCTCATGAAGCCTCTCCCTTTTGGGAGGAGATCGTGTTTTTCTCTACTCCAGATAAAACCCTTCCAGCTTTGCGATCTGGTCGGGGCCGACGCCCATGGTCATCTCCAGATAGTTTTCCACGGAGCCGTATTCCATCTGGATGCAGTCGAAATAATACAGGGCGTTTTTCTCGAACACCTGGAACACCTCGCTCATGAGGGCGAGCTCCTCCTCGCTGGCCCGTGCCAGGCGCATGGCCTCCAGCTGTCCGGCGGCGAACTGGTTGGTGCGCATATACTCCTCAATGACCGCCTCCCGGTCAAAGCCCAGGGCGCTCATGAGCAGCATGGCTCCCACGCCGGTCCTGTCCTTGCCCTGGGTGCAGTGCCACAGCACGGGCTTCCCCTCGCTGTCCAGCAGCAGCCGGAAAAAGCGCTCATAGGCCTGAATGGCCGCCGGATGGAGGCTCAGCAGCCGGTAGAACTCGTGGAACACCTCCCGGACCTCCCGGGGGACCGTGCTCTTGATGGGGATGAACGCCTCCAGGTCCTCCACCGGCGGACACCACACGTTTTCCGCTCCGGACACGGCCCTGTCCGGATGGCGCTCCCGCTCCCGACGGTCCCGCATGTCGATGACCAGGCTCACGCCCCAGTCCGCCAGCCGGGCCGTATCCTCCGCCGAGGCCCCGCCCAGGTGGCCGGAGCGGATGAGCGTCCGCTCCCGTATCCGGGCCCCGTCCGCCCTTGTCAGGCCCCCCAGGTCCCGGACGTTCTCTATGCCGTCAAATCGATAAAACATCTATGTATTCCCCTTCTCATAGGTCTGGCACCAGGCGCGCACGCAGCACTGTTCGCATTTGGGTGCCCTGGCCGAGCACACCGCCCGGCCGTGGTACACGATCCGGTGGCAGAAGTCGGAGCACTCCTCCGGCGGCAAAATGGCCCGCAGGGCCGATTCGATCTTGGGCGGGTCCTTCATGTCGTCCACCAGCCCCATCCGGTTGGAAAGGCGGATGCAGTGGGTGTCCACCACCACGCTGCCCGGCACCCGGTACACGTCCCCCAGGATAAGGTTGGCGCTCTTGCGTCCCACGCCGGGGAGCTTCAGAAGGTCGTCCATATTGTCCGGCACTACGCCGCCGAAGTCCTCCACCAGCATCCTGGCCGCGCCCACGATATCCCGGGCCTTGCCGTGATAAAAACCGCAGGAGCGGATATAGGGCTCCACATCCTCCGGCTCCGCCGCCGCCATGGTCCGGGCGTCCGGGAACCGGGCAAACAGCGCCGGGGATATCATATTCACCCGCTCGTCGGTGCACTGGGCCGCCAGGCGCACCTGCACCAGCAGCTCCCATGCCCCGTTATGGTCCAATGTGCAATCCGCCAGGGGATACTCCTCTGCCAGCGCCCGCACGATATGCTCCACCTGTTCCGGCGTTCTCATATCTCCACCGCCTCTCTTTTATCTACAAGAAATCTTAACACGCCCTGTTGCAAAATGAAAGAGGTTTATTTATAATTTGTATATCATAATAAAAAAGGACCTGACCCTATGTACCGCCCATTTGCAGATGAATTCCGTCCCCAGGAGCTTGCCGACGTGTTTGGGCAGGCCCATATCCTGGGGGAGAACGGCATGCTCCGGCGCATCGCCGAGAGCGGGCACATCCCCTGCATGATCTTCTACGGCCCCTCCGGCACGGGGAAGACCACCGTCGCCCGCATCATCGCCCGCCGGACGAACCGGCCTCTGCGCCGTCTGAACGCCACCACGGCGGGACTGGCGGACATCAAGGCCATCATCGACGAGCTGGACACCCTTCTCGCCCCGGAGGGGGTGCTGCTGTATTTGGACGAGATACAGTACTTCAACAAAAAGCAGCAGCAGTCCCTGCTGGAGTTCATCGAAAACGGGAAGATAACCCTCATCGCCTCCACCACGGAAAACCCCTATTTCTGCGTGTTCAACGCCATTTTGTCCCGGAGCACCGTGTTTGAGTTCCGCCAGCTCACCCCCGAGGACGTGAAAAAGGCCATGGAGCGGGTACTCGGCCTGCTGCGGGAGCGGGACGGGGCCGATATCGTCCTGGAGGACGGGGTGCTGGATTACATTGCCTCCGCCTGCGGCGGGGACGCCCGGAAGAGCCTGAACACCCTGGAGCTGCTTTACACCACCGCCCGGCCGGGGAAAAACGGCCTGACCTTCACCCTGGCCGACGCCCGCGCCGTGACCCAACGCAGCGCCATGCGCTACGACCGGGACGGGGACGAGCATTACGACATCCTGTCCGCCCTGATGAAGTCCATGCGGGGCTCCGACCCGGACGCGGCGCTGCACTATCTCGCCCGATTTTTGGAGACCGGGGACCTGCTGGGGGCATGCCGCCGCATTTTGTGCTCCGCCAGCGAGGACATCGGCCTTGCCTATCCCATGGCGGTTCCCATCGTGAAGGCATGCGTGGACTCCGCCCTCCAGCTGGGGTTGCCGGAGGCCCGGCTCCCCCTGGCGGAGGCGGTCATCTTCCTGGCCACCTGCCCCAAGTCCAACACCGGGTGCCTGGCCATTGACGCGGCCATCGCGGACGTGAAGGCGGGCAAGTCCGGCCACATCCCCCGCCAGCTGCAAAATGTCCACGCCGACGGCACGGGCTTTGAGCGGGAGCAGGGATATCTGTACCCCCACGACTTCCCCAACCGCTGGGTCCGCCAGCAGTATCTGCCCGACACCCTGAAGGACGCCCGCTATTACCAGTACGGGGACAACAAGACCGAACAGGCGGCCAAAAAGTACTGGGACCTGATAAAGGGCGGCGCCTAGATCACCCGGCCCTTCACCGTGGCGATTATCTCCCTGGCCCGAAGGACCTGGTCCGCCCGGACGTTGATGGTCAGCCGCGCCTGCCCGGCGGAGGCGGCGCTGCGCTCCATCACGGCCCGGGAGCCCAGCACGGCGGCGTAGACCTCCCCCGGCAGTACCCCGTCCGACAGCCGGGGACCGGAGGCCGCGCCCATGCTCAGCAGGGGCATCTCGCTTTTGACCCTCCGGTCCGGCGCCCGCATCTCCGTGATGGAATACTCAATACCGTTGCGCCGCAGGCGCATGAGGGCCAGGTCCGCCCCGTCTCTGTCGTCAAATACCGCAGTAAGCTGCGTTGTCATGCTGCCACCCCTTTCAGATGGTAGCGTGCCCCATATACAGGAGGTTCATACCATGCGCTACGAAGGGGATATCTACCGCCCGCCAGGGGAGTGGAAAAGCTATCTGCTCCAATGCACCGTGGGCTGCTCCAACAACACCTGCACCTTCTGCTCCATGTACAAGGCCAAGCGCTACCACATCCGGCCCCTGGAGGACGTGCTGGAGGACATCCAAATGGCGAAGAACACCTTTTACCGGTCCACGGAGACGGTGTTTCTTTGCGACGGGGACGCCATCGACCTGCCGGTGGAATACCTGCTGGCCGTGCTGCGGGCCCTTTACGACGCCTTTCCCAATCTGCGCCGGGTGACCACCTACGCCGGGCCCCTGTCCACCCTGCGCAAGACGCCGGAGGAGCTGCGGACCATCCGCCAGGCGGGCCTGCAGCGGGCCTATCTGGGGGTGGAGACCGGGGACGACGCGCTGCTGCGCCATGTGAAAAAGGGCGTGGGCGCGGATGGCATGCTCCGGGCCGGACAAAATCTGGTGGCGGCGGGATTCGACCTGTGGGCCATCGTGATCACCGGCCTGGAGGGCGGCGGCCGGGAGGCTTTGGAGCGGAACGCCGCTCTCACGGCCCGGATGGTCAACGAGATGGTCCCCAAGCACCTGTCCTCCATGACCCTCATGCCCGTGGAGGGCACCCCGCTGTACGAAGAGGTCCGCCGGGGGGAGCTCACCCTGCAGACCCCCTTTGAGAGCCTGTTGGAGACGAGGGAGCTGGTGCGCCAGATAGAGCTGGAGGACCTGCATTATACCTCCAACCACGCGTCCAATTACCTGCCCATCAAGGGCACCCTGACCAGGGACAGGGACAAGATCATCGCCATGCTGGACGACGTCATCGCCCGGCAGGACGCCTCCCGTCTGCGGGACGATATCTACAGGGGCCTGTGAGAGAACAAATAAGGACCGGCGCCGGGGCCTCCTCCGGCGCCGGTCCTTGTTTCACCAAAAAATTATTGACAAACAATAATTTTCGCGCTATACTGCCCTCAGAACTTAAATAAAACAATAATTCGGAGGGATGGATCATGGGGCGCAGACGTGCTTTGATATGGCTGGGCGCGGAGGGAGCGGTGTGTCTGGCGCTGGCGCTGACCTGGCAGCCGGACGGGACGGTCATGGCCGGGCTCCTGCGCTTTCCCTTTGCCCCTCTGGGGCGGGCGCTGCGGGGGCTGAGCCTCTCCGGCCCGGCGGGCAACGGCCTGGCCCTGGCGCTGTACGCCCTGGTGTGCCTGCTGCCCATGGGGTATCTGACGGCGCGGCTCATCCGGCGGCGGGCACGGGCGGAGGACGGGCTGCTGGCGGCCATGAGCGGCGTGGCCTTCGCCGTGGTGTACTGGGGCGTGAACCCCTCGCTCATGCCCACGGCCATAGCCCCCATGGGCACGGCCCTGGGCGGGGGCGTGTTCTGGTCCCTGGCGGCGGCGTACCTGGTGCTGCGGGCCCTTCGGGGGTGCATGGGGGCGGATGAAGCCCATCTTTGCCGCTGCGCAAGGCTCATGCTGTGGGCGCTGGCGGCTGTGAGCGTGTTCGGGGCCTGCGGGGCCTCTCCCCTGGGGCTGATAAACGGCATCCGCCAGCTCCGGGCCGCCAACCCCGGTTTTACGTCCACCCTGGGAGCCACCTATCTGCTGCTGGGCTGCCGTGGGGCCGTCAGCGCCGGGGCATACCTGCTGGACACGGCGGTGGTACTGGGGGCGCTGGACCTGCTGACGGTCTGGGAGCGCGCCCCCTATTCCGGGGAGGCGGTGGACGCGGCGGGGAAGCTGTCCCGCCGGTGCGCCCAGGCCCTCGTCTTCTCGGCCCTGTCCGGCGCGGCGCTGGCCCTGGCCCAGTTCCTTCTGGCCGGAAGGCTGAACGATGTGTCGGTGTCGGTGACCGTGCCGCTGCTGCCCATGGGTCTTGTCCTGGCCGCCCTGCTGCTGGCCCAATACATCCGGGCGGGCAAGCGGCTCAAGGACGACAACGACCTGTTCATCTGAGGGCGCGCCATGGCAATACGAGTGTATCTGGACGAGCTGCTCCGTGCCAGGGGCATGACAGCCAGGGAGCTGTGCGCCAAGGTGGGCATCACGGAGGCGAATCTGTCCATTCTCCGCAGCGGCAAGGCCAAAGGCGTGCGTTTCGGCACGGTCAACCGCATCTGTTACTACCTGGACTGCGACGTAGGGGATATACTGAAGTTCGACGGACGATTGGAGGAGGATGACGATGAAGGGACATAAATGGGCCCTCTGCGCGGCCGTGGGGGCGTTGCTGCTCTGCGCCGGGTGCCAGCTGGCCAAGCCCGAGGCGGACCAGGCTCCGGAGCCGGACCAGCTCATCGGGGTATACGTGACACGGGAGTATTTGGATACCCTGGACCTGGAGGGGTATCTGAACGACCATCCCGACCTGCTCAACAGAGGCGGGATAGAGCTCTCCCCCGGCCAGACCGCCCCCTATGAAAAGCGTATAACCGCCCAAAGGGCGGGGGATGAATACGTGTTCGAGGGGTTGGAGGGCATGGCCCTGTTCGCCCCCCTGTGTGAGGTGGAATCCGCCCGCCCCACGGTAAACCCCACGCTGGAGGAGGACGGCGGCGGGCTTTACAGCCATTCCTCCGATGTCTATCGGGCGACCCGGGCGGATGACGGGATCGTCACCGACGGCATGCACCTGACCTATACGGACGACGAGGACCGGATAGAGCTGACCGGGACGATATATGTCATATCCGGCTCGTCTCCGGAATTTTACTGCAACCCGGTCTATCAGACGGCGGCGGGGGATGTGTATCTCACCGGCGGCAGCGGCATAAGCTCCAACGGCCAGACGGAGGGCGAGACCTTCTCCCAAACGGTGGACAGCTCTGTCACGGTGACGGAAAACGGCCAGACGCGGACGCGAAGCTGCAAGGCGACCATGCGCTTTGAGGTCGTCTATGAGCCCGTGAACATCACCATTATCCAAATGGACCGGGCCAGCCAGGTGCTCCGCCGGGAGAGCTTTGCCCCCGACCAGGTGCCCGAGCGCCTCGCGCTGGAGCCGGGCTGCGCCTATATCGTCGCGGAGACCGAGCGCCTCTCCCCCGCGGGGGAGACGGTCCTCTCCCGCCAGCTGGCAGACGCAGCCCCCGCGGAGGACGGAGAGCCCGCCGAGCTTCTCACCTTCCGCCCCCGGGAGGATGGGATATGCCTCCAGCAGCGGACGGCGCTCATCCCGTCGGAGGAGGACGTCCCATGACAGACGCTGTGAGAGAGGACCTGCAGACCCTGTGGGATTGGATGGGCATGGGCATGACCCCCGGCCCGGCGGACGTGATCGCCGCCTATGGCTGCTATGACGAGCAGATACCCCTCCGGGCAGCGGAGCTGCACCGGGCGGGCTATGCCCCCTGGGTAGTCTTCTCCGGGGGCCTTGGCCGGAACACGGAGGGCATCTTTCGCTCCTCTGAGGCGGAGCGCTTCGCCGCCATCGCCGTGAAGGCGGGGCTGCCGGAGGCCAGCCTTATCTTAGAGGATAAATCGACCAACTCCGCGGAAAACCTGCTGTTCACCCAGGCCCTGCTGGCGGAGCGGGGCATCCCCGCCCGGCATGTTCTGGCGGTGCACAAGCCCTATATGGAGCGGCGGCTGTACGCGGCGGCAGCGGTGTATTGGCCCCAGGCCCGCTTCACCGTCACCTCCCCCCAGGTGACCGTCGAAGAGCATATCCGCGCCGCCCAGGCCGTGGGCATGACCGAGCGGGGCGTGATAGAGACGGTGGTGGGCGACATCCAGCGGATGGACCTGTACGCCCAAAAGGGCTACCAGATACCCCAGCCCGCCCCGCCCCCTGTCCTCGCCGCCTACGCCCGCCTTATCGCGGCGGGCTACACAGGCCAGATGGTGAAAGCATAAAAACGCGCCAGGCTCCCCGCCTGGCGCTTCCTTATAGATCCCGCTCTCAGAGCTTTCGCCCGCCGGTCAAAACACCGTACAGCCTGGGAAGAAAACGCTCCAAAAGCATACTGAAAACGATGCAGAGGGTGATGATGACCGCCGGGATGCCAAAATACGCCAGTGCCTGAAAAAGCGCGTCCGTGGGCAGAAGTCTCGTCACAAGTCTCTTCAAAATGGTCAGATTCAGTTCGTGGAACAAATAAACAGGCAGGCTGTATTTTGCCAGAAACAACAGCCATTTCCGCCATATCACGCCTTTGACACGGGTCGTGAAGCGGGCAAAGAACGCAAAGCCCAGCACGATCGAGCAGACGTGGACAAGATGCTGCCCCGGCCGGTCCCGCAGCACACAGTCCAAAACGACGCTGACGAGGTATGCCCCCGACAGAAGCCGCGGGTCGAGCCTATCCACGTCGGAGAAATGAAGATCGCATCTGATAAAACAATACCCCAGGCAGAAGAAGACCAGCGCGTCCCTGTGCAGACAGAAAATATGGAAGTCCACATTGAGCGCCATCGCCGCCGCCATAAGGACAAACACCGTCTTCGGCAGCCGGTCAACGGCATATTTTATCGCCGTCGCCAGCAGGTTGAGAGTCATCAGGTCACGCATGAACCAAAGCGGATACAAAAATGGATAGCTCCCTTCTCCACGTCCAATGCCGGTATACGCCCCCAGCCACTCCCGCCAGGTCCAGGACGCCACGATGTTCTCCTGTTGTGAAAAATACACGCTCACCGCTTGGATGTGCCGGGCCGCATAGTAAAAGGCTATCCAGAACGTATTCAAAATGAGGTAAGGAACGAGCAGCGTCTTTACCTTTTTGCGCATATTGTCTTTCCATGTAAACGGCCGCCGGTACAAAAACAGCCCGGAGAGAAAGAAAAAACCTGGCACCGCGCACCGGGATATGACCTGCGAGACGCAGTATTTCATCCAATTCAGCCACGCCGGGACTTGCAGCACCACGTCGCCGCCTGTGAAGTGCACCTCTTCCGTGTATGAGTGGATAAACACCACCATGACCGTGAGCCATATTTTCAAAATACGTATCCGTTCCGATTCCTCGCCGGTAATGGTATATTCCCCGGTCGCGCGGGCAGCTTGTTTGACCATAATCAGCATCGTCCCCCTGTTTTCCTATAAATAGGAACTATTCTTCCTTTTATTATGCTGTAATAGTTCCCATTTGTCAAGCAAAATGGGAACTATAATTCCTGTGAGGCCATCACAGGAGGAAGACAGATGCTTTTATTTGATTTTCGCGCCATTGGGAATAAGCTGTTCGCTATACGCAAGCGGGCGGGGCTCACCCAGCTGGAGGTCGCGGAGGCCGCCGGGTTGTCAGACCGCACTTACGCGGATTTCGAGCGCGGTACTGTGAATATGCGCATCGAGACCATCCTCCGTATCTGCCGGGTCCTGCATATCACCCCCGACGAAATACTGACCACAGACGAGGAGGACACCAGCAGCCGGGAGGCGGAAATACTGGCCCGTCTTCATGCCTGTTCCCCCAAAAACCAGGAGACAGCCCTGCGCCTTTTGCATGTGTATTTACAATCGCTGGATAAATGACACAAAATATCCGCCGCTCCCGGCTGGGAGCGGCGGTGCTCATTCGGTTCAGCGGATGACCTCTATCACCTCGCCCACGAACATGGTGTGGGGCGGTTCGGTGGCATAATAGGCCTCGGCCACATCGGCGGGAACGGCGGCCACATCCATGGTGTGGGTATACATCTTCCTGCACAGCAGCGTCACAGACGCCTCGGCAAATGTGACGGCCTTGTCCAGATACACCGGCGTCAGGCCGGAGGCGGCCACCTTGTCCCCGTCCCGGCCGGAGTGGGACCCCAGATAGCCCAGGGCCTTCTTATACGCCGGGGGGAAGAAGCTGACGGTGAAATAGTCGTTTTTCTCCATGAAGCCGTGGGTGTACCGGTTCTTTTTCACGTAGACCGTGGCCGCCGGGCGGCTCCACAGCGTGCCCAGTCCGCCCCAGCCGATGGTCATGGTGTTGAAATCGCCCTCGGTCCCGGCGGTCACCAGGGCCCAGCTGTCCGAAAACGCCTTGAAGGCGTCCACATTGAATCCTTCCATTATATATCCTCCTTGTTAATATGGGCTTATTTCCATGGACTCGTCGTCCACGCCTTTTTCAATGGCTCGTATCTGGGCCCAATAGCCGCCGCTCTCCCCCACGGGGACGAACACCCGCTCCCCGGCCTTGTGGCCAAGGACGGCCTTGCCCACGGGAGACTCCTTACTGATGAGCCCCTTCATGGGATTTTGCCGCAGGGTGGTCACCAGGGTGATGGTCTCCTCCTCGTTCTCGTCCTCCATGAACAGCGTCACCCGGTCGAAAAGCCCCGCCTCGTCGGCGGCGGACTTGTCCTCTATCACCACGGCGGAGGCGATCATCCGCTTCAGATAGCGGATGCGGCTCTCGTTTTTGTTCTTCGCCTGCTTGGCGGCCTTGTACTCAAAGTTCTCCGACAGGTCCCCGAACCCCCTGGCCGCCTGCACGTCCTCGATGAGCTTGGGCCGCAGCTCCATCTCCCGGTAATCTATCTCCTCCTGCATCTTGCGGATATCCACCGCCGTCAGTTCGTCGTGCATCGTCATCCCTCCGGATATACATTATAATAATACTCTACCCCACCGGCTGGAAAAAGTCAATCGGAGAATATGGGGGTTTCCCCCGTGGAAAGGATATGGTATACTGTTGCCATGAACGACAGCTTTTTGCAGTTTTATACGGACACGCCCAAGTATACCCACGCCCCCGGTCTGGAGGTGATGGAGCGGCTCTGTGCCCGGCTGGGCGACCCCCAGCGGGGACTGCGCTGCGTCCACATCGCCGGGACCAACGGGAAGGGCTCCTGCGCCGCCATGACCGCCGCCATGCTGCGGGCCGCGGGCTTTCGCACGGGGCTGTATACCTCCCCGGACCTGACCGGCCCCTGGGAGCGTATCAAGGTAGATAAAGTTGACATAAATATGTCCGCCTTCGCCGATGTGACTGCCCGGGTGAAGGCGGCGTGCGCTGGTCTGCCGGAGCCATCCTTTTTTGAAAAGCTCACCGCCGCGGCTTTTTTATACTTCGCCGAGATACAGTGCGACTATGTGGTGCTGGAGACCGGCCTCGGCGGTCGGCTGGACGCGACGAACGTCATTGAAAAGCCTGCGGTGTCTGTGATCATGCCTATCGGCATGGACCACACCGCCCAGCTCGGGAACACCCTGGCCGCCATTGCCGGGGAGAAGGCGGGCATCATAAAACCCAGTTGCCCGGTGGTGTGCGCCCCCCAGCCGCCGGAGGCGGAAGCGGTCATCCGCGCCCGCTGCGAGGCCGTGGGAGCGCCCGCGCATTTTGTTGACATAACTAAAATCCATCCCCTCTCCCATTCCCTCGCGGGCCAGCGCTTTTCCTATGGCTCGCTGGAGGATATGGCTCTGTCTCTGCTGGGCGGTCACCAGACGGAGAACGCCTGTGCCGCCATAGAGGCGGCCCGGGTGCTGGGTCTGGGAGAGGCATCCATACGGGCCGGTCTGGCCGGTGCCCGGTGGCCCTGCCGGTTCGAGCTCATACCGGGCGAGCCGCCCTTTCTGCTGGACGGGGCCCACAATCCCCACGGGGCGGCTGCCCTGGCGGCGGGGTTGCGGGAGTACTTCCCCGGCCAGCGCTTCACCTTCCTCATGGGCGTGATGGCCGACAAGGACTGGCGGGGGATATTGGACACGCTGGAGCCCCTGGCGGCCCGGTTCGTGTGCATCGCGCCGGAGGGGCCCCGAGCCTTACCGGCGGCGGAGCTGGCCGGGGCGATATCCACTGTCCCGGCAGTGACGGCGGACAGCCTGACGGAGGCAGCCGCCCTGTGCCGGGCGGGAAAAGAGCCCGTGTGCGCCTGCGGCTCGTTGTATTACATCGGCCACCTGCGGGCCATTTTGAAGGAGGAGTGACCGTGGAAATGCGCGATATGTCTCTTGCCGATTTCGCCGGAGCACTGGGTTCCAAGGCCGCCGTCCCCGGCGGCGGCGGTGCCTCCGCCCTGGTGGGTGCGCTGGGCGCTGCATTGGGCGCCATGGTGGGAGAGCTCACCGTGGGCAAGCCAAAATATGCCGCCGTGGAGGAGCAAATGCGCGACCTGACCGACCGGGCCAAAGACCTGTCGGCGGCGCTGCTGGCCCTGGTGGACGAGGACGCGGAGGCGTTCAAACCCCTCAGCCGCGCTTATGGCATCCCCAAGGATGATCCGGGCCGGGCGGATGAGCTGGAGCGGTGTCTGCGCGTGGCGGCGGAGCCGCCGCTGAAAATGGTCCGGCTCTGCTGCCAGGCCATCGGCCTCATGGAGGGCTTCGCCGCCATGGGCAGCGTGCTGGCCGTGTCCGACGCCGCCACCGGCGCGGCGCTCTGCCGGGGCGCTATGTACGGCGCGGCGGTGAATGTGAAGGTGAACACCAATGCCATGGCCGACCGGGCTTATGCCGGGGCCATAGACAGCGAGGTGGACCGGCTGCTGGACGAGTACCATGTCCGGGCAGACCGGGTCTATGAGGACGTATACGGGAGGTATTGCTGATGGCTGATCTATTGAAGGGCGCGCCTGTGGCCCAGGCACTTGCGGACCAGACGGCCGGTATCGCGGCCGGGCTGGCGGCTCGGGGCGTCATCCCCACCCTGGCCATTTTGCGGGTGGGCGAGAGGCCCGAGGATATGAGCTATGAGCGCGGCGCCGTCAAACGCTGCACCGCCGCCGGAGTGGCCGTGCGCTCTGTTGTCCTGCCCCCGGATGTGGGGCAAGCTAAGCTCATGTCGGCCATCGCCCAGCTCAACGCTGACAGCGCCGTCCACGGCATATTGCTCATGCGCCCCCTGCCCGCGCCTCTGGATAATGAGGCCGCCCGCCGGGCCATCGACCCGGCCAAGGATGTGGACGGGGTCACGGACGGCTCCCTGGCCGGGGTCTTCACCGGCTCCGGGGAGGGCTTTGCCCCCTGCACCGCCCAGGCGGTGGTGGAGCTTTTGAAGTTTTACGGCGTGCCCCTGCGGGGCGCTCACGCCGTTGTGGCCGGGCGCAGTCTGGTGGTGGGACGCCCCGCCGCCATGCTCCTGATGGCAGAGGGCGCCACCGTCACCCTCTGCCACAGCGCCACCGCCAATCTGGCCGCCCAGACCCGGCAGGGGGATATCGTTGTTGCCGCCATTGGCCGCATGGGCTTTTTTGGCCGCTCCCACTTTTCCCACAGCGCGGTAGTGGTGGACGTGGGCATCCACGCCGACCCTGACACCGGAAAGCTCCGGGGCGACGTGCTCTTCGACGAAGCAGAGCCCCTGGTCAGGGCTATCACGCCCGTCCCCGGCGGCCTGGGCGCAGTGACCACCGCCGTGCTGGTAAAGCATGTGGCCGAGGCCGCCCGCCGTGCCTGTTGCCAAGGGATTTGATGACGCTAAACCGCCCGACGCGGGAAATTTCCCTTGACTTTAGCCTCGGACTTGAGTATAATATATAAGTCCGACAGGCATGGAGAAGTCGCGTAGCTTGGTCGAGCGCGCACGATTGGAAATCGTGTATACCCCAAAAGGGTATCGAGGGTTCGAATCCCTCCTTCTCCGCCACTCAAAGCCTTGCAGCCCTAGAGTTGCAAGGCTTTGACATTTCTCCGACGGACCACATTTCGCCCTTCTCGCCCGGAGCAAATGGGACTAAAAAGGACTAAAAGGGACTACTTTTACCCCTAGTGTGTAGTCAAAATGTAGTCAAGTTGCGTAAAATCAAAAACCCGATTTTTCAGAGCTATCCCCGGCGCTTATGGGCGCCGGGGATGGCATTATCTGCTGAACCTTGTTTTTTTCGTCGGTTTATAATCCTCTGGCGGCTCTTTCCCGCACCGCCTGGCCTCAGCTGCCCGCTGCCTTTGCCGCTTGCGCTCTAATTTGCAATCCGGGTTGTCACACGTGATTGTCGCGGTCTTAGCCGTAATGAGCGCCCCGCAAATAATGCAATATCGCTTTTCCCTTCGCTTTTCGTTTTTCTCCCGGTAGTACGTTTCTTTGTGGCCTTGGTTCCAAGCTATAGATTGCGCCCTATCTATTTTCCGCACGGCTTCGTGGGCACAGTCTGGGCAATATTTTTGCCGCGCGGAATTCACGATATATTCTTTCCCGCACACCGCGCACCTGTCTACGCTTCCCAGCGGCCTGTCAGCGCGGCCCTTCTTTTTGTGCTTTCTGTTGGCTCCCCTCTTGCGTTCCTCCCTGCACGCCGGGCAATACCACGCACGGGGGCCGCCGGGGAATGATTTGCCGCACTGGCGGCATATCCTCTCTTTAACGACTACTGCCATATTACAACAGCTTTCTGGGGTCTACGCCCAGGGCGTCGGCCATGTTAAGCAAGTTGCGTGCCGTCAGGTTTTCGGCTTTGTACTCGCCGCCCTCTACTTTTTGGACCAGGCGGATGTTTACCCCGGCCATATCCGCAAGTTCTTTTTGCGTGAGCCCCTTCCCGCGTCTGTACCACTCCAGGCGCGTGATCGGGCTGTCGTGACAGTCCCGGTCATATTTGACCAGGGGGCAGGCGGCACAGTTGCCGTCTGCCCTCTGGCAATCGCCGTATTTCCGTCTTAATCCGCTCAATCCTTCCACCCCCAGATGTCTATCCAGGATGTGGGGCAATAAATCCTGTAGGTGTAATCGCCCGCCAGAAGCAGCCGCTCCCCGACTACAGGGTACTCATCACCCTCGACAATGGCATCCAGTTCCGGGATGAGCTCCCCGGACTTGCACCACACGCCCGAGCCCTCGCGGGTGACCGGGTGACGGATAAAGTCCATGTCGTACTTCTCAGCGATTTTGATAAGTTCAGCTTTTTTCATTGTTTTTCCTCCTTGGGCCTCGCCCTTTATCTTATGGCCCTATTATACGCCTATTTAGGCGTATTGTCAAGAGGGAAATGCGAGGGTCCGTAAAAATTTTTTATATTTGTTTGATGTCAACTAACTCAATGGGATATACCCCCAGCGCCCCCGCGAGGGCTATCAATGTCTTCGCCGTGATGTTCGCGGATTTGATTTTGCCATATTCAATCCGCTGTATTTGGGACACGGTCACGCCCGCCGCCCGCGAAAGCTCTTCCTGTGTCATCTTCGCCCGCGTGCGGTAAATATATAATAGGCTCATATCAGGCGTGCCATATTGGTCCACGTTCCTCCGCTTAATTCCGGGGGCGTCTTCGATGCTGTAATTGCCCTTAGCCCACTCCCCGGCGATCACGCCCGCAAGCGCTCTCGCGTCTCCCAAAGACAGGCAGTTGTAAACCATCCCGCCCTTCGTCAGTATCCAGGCATTCCCGTCCAGAGTGCAGATGTCCAGCCAGTCGTCTTCAGCGCTATAGCGCTCTTTTACGGTGCGCTCACTGTCTCCAAGCGCTTGCTCTTTCATTTTGGCAAAATCCTCAGAAAACTTTGTTCTCAAATCAGGATGTGACATTTTATATTTCCTCCATTTCTTCTGCGGTCTTTTTGATGAGCTTCGCCATTTCCGGGCACACGCGGAAAACGGAAATGATTTGGTCTATCCCGCTTTTGTAATTATCCTTGCAGCGAGGAACATCACGAAAATTTTGAATCACGTCCCCGGCGTAGTCGATGCTCTCGATGGCCCGCCGGATGACCTTAAGGCAACTTCTGTGCTCTGCGATCTGCGCAGCGGTGGCCGCCGGTAAATCCTTTTCGGCGTTTTCGTCGCTCATTGTGATGTAGTAAAAAAGGCGGTCTTCAATGTCCTTCGCCCATGCGATCTGCTTTTCGGTCCCTCTCAGCATTTTTGTGTCCTCCTGTCTTTTGATGGCTTAATTATACATCAATATTGGTGTGTTGTCAAGCTTTTTTACATCAAAATTGGTGTTTTTTCAATGTTGTATTGCACAAAAAATACGCCCTAGACTTGTGCGCATTGCACAGTCTAGGGCGAATATTGGTTATTGAGGGGTGGCGTGATTATACCCGGCGGCCATTGTGTCCAAAATGGACACCGGGGGACGGGCGCGGTTGCGCCAGTTTGTAAGCCTGGAGGGCTTGCACACGCGCCAGGGCGTCATATAAGTCGCTTATGCGCTCCACTATACCATCCGCCAGGTTGCCCAGCTCAGCCGGGCCCAGGGCCGTCCAGTTGGGCGGGAGCATGGTCTGCCGGGGCGCGTCAATGGCCAGGAAGGTCCAGTAGCAGCATATTGCCACGATGACGGCCAGGGCTATGATTTTGGACGCCGCCCGCATGGTCACACCAATGCGGTGAGCATGGCGGCCCAGGTTTTGGGCCCGACCGCCCCGTCCCACTGAGAGGGGTCGCCGGGGAAAAGCTGCCGCTGGATTTTAACCACGGCGGCCTTGGTATTGGCGCCGTACTCACCATCGGCGGTTATGGGCTTACCGTCCGCGCCAGTGGCCCCCCGGGAGAAACATATCCGCTGCACGGTCTTTACTTCCGCCCCGGTGGAGCCCACCTGCAGGGCGTGGAGGGTGACGGTGCATTCCTCGCCCACGACGGGCGACGGGGCCGGGGCGGGCTCGCCGCCCGTGCCGCCGGTGGACGTCCCGGCGGTGTCGTACTTGGGATGACCGTACCCGGCGATGTAGGTGCTGGACTTGTTGTACACGTTGCGCTGCACCCTATCGGAGGCATTGCCCTCCACCACAGTCACCTGGTTGGCGCTCACCGCTACCACAATGCCCGTATGGACCAGTTCGCCGCCCTGCTGGAAAAAGACCTGGTCGCCCTCCTGGGGCTCCCGGTCATAGCGGCCCTGTGCCTTGTAGTAGCTGGCGCTGTACGGGCAGGCCGCTCCCAGCGTCCCTGTCTGGCACTCCACCAGCTGGCCCTCCGTCTTCCCGAAAGCCTTGAAGAAGCACCAGTCAACGAACACGTCACACCAGGCGTAGCCGTTTTTGTTGCCGTTGTAATACCCGGCGGCGTAGAGGTCCCGGGCGTACTTGGTCCAGTTGCCGCTCCCGGCGTTGGCCGTGGCAAGGTCCAGGTCCTTGTTGCTGGCCTTCTCCCGGTAGCCCACCTCCGCCAGCGCTATAGCGACCACCTTTGCCGCCAGCGCCGGGGACACTGCTACAATGGATGCTACCTCATCCGCGACGGCCTGCACCGCCGCCTTTGCCTCATCCGGCATAATTATCCCTCCATTTCTTTAAGCCCGCACGGCTTGAGACCGTGCGGGCGCATAATTGATCTCGGTTAAACCTTGGTTAGACCTTGGTTAACCCTGGGTGAGCTGCTTGATAGCCTGGTGCAAACCGGTGGCCGCCAGGCCGCTGATAACACCACTCGCCAGGGCGTATATCAGGTTAGAGCCCTGGAAGCTGGGCATTACATAAAAGGCCGCAATCCCAACGGCGCCGCCCGCTGCCCCCACTATCACGGGGATGTATTTATTATCCAGGGGGCTTACTTTTACGGCCAAACCTACCAGCAGGCACAGGATGACGATTTCCGGGACCGTCTGCACGCCCATAAAGCTTTCTATCCCGCCGCCCTCATCCTCGGGGGCCGGGACGGTCTCAGCCGGTACGGTAGCAGCGGGGGTGTCGGTGGCCCCGGCGTCTTCCGGGCCCTCTTCCGCCCACACGGTGACGGACAAGGCACCGGCAAACGTGACGGCCAGGGCCAAAATCATAAGCGCGATGATGATCTTTTTCATGGTTTTCTTTCCTTTCTGTTGTGTAAAATTATTTGTCTTCGCCGTCTTTACCGGCGGCATTTGTTGTCAGGATGTCTATGGCCTTTGTTATGGCCGCCGGGAGGGGCAGGCCCATTAACCCGGCGTTCTCCGTGATGCTTATGACCTCATTGGCCGTAAAGCCGATTATCACCCCATCCCGGATATAACTGGAGCCTATTGCCATATCCAGCCGGGCGGCGATGAGCACTATCAAGAGGGTCATGCCCTTGCGGCAAAGCCCCTTCCACCCGGCCCGGCTCTCCAGGGCCCCGTTGGCGCTCTTTTTCGAGGCGTGGAACACCCCGGCCACGATGAAGCCGGATATGTAATCCACGGCCATACAGATGAGCAGCGTCCCGGTGGCGGCATCCCATCCGCCGAACAGGGAGGCAATAAAGCCCCCTATGGCCCCGGCGGCGGTGCATACAGCGGTTTTTATCTCCATGCTCTCTCCTCCTATCCCTTTACGCCTTGCGCCCCTGCCCCCTGGGTGGGGGCACGGGGCGTGTACGGCCTAATCCCGTCATGCAGCCGGGCGGCCTCGCGGATATCCCGCACGCACGGGAGCTTATCCGCCTCCGCCACCGTGACGGCCTGGGCCAGGGCTTTATAGAGCTCTGTTATCGCCCGGGCCTGCAGCCGGATTATCTCCTCCTGGAGCTCCAATATCTCCAGGGCCGTCATAAAAGGGCCTCCACGGCGGCCCGGTACTTTTCCGGCACCTGGGCCAGGGTCAGGCGGCCCAGCCGCACCTGCACCGCGTAAAATACTGCCATATCAGCTCACCCCCAAATCGCCGTACATCGTCCCGGCTATCTCCAGCATGGCCGCCTCCAAGCCCTCCACCCTCTCCAGGATGGTAGGGGCCGGGTAGACCGGCGGGGGCACGGGCGGGTCGTCAAAGAGCTCGTCAAAGCGCTCAGATACTTCCCCGGCGGTGATGGCCGCCCGGAAATACACCTCATCCGCCGCCCAGACGGTCTCCGTCTCTCCCTCGGGGCCGCCCTGCTGCTCCACCTGCCGGATATTGCGCCTCAGCCACACGTCAGCCTCGGGCCTCCCCGGGAGCTGCATATATGTGACCGCTTGGGGCCTCGCGTTGTAATATGCCTCTGTTGTCATTGTGCTTACCTCCCTTTTTTGCCGCCTCAGATATCACGGCGGCGCATTTTGCCCACACGGGTCCCATCCAGCGGATGACCCGGCGGGAGTCTGTGTGTCTGTACCGGCCTGCCCGGGCCGCTGCCCGGTGCTTTTGGCCCGGCGTGAAATAGCCCTTGTATGCCATTACCCGGCCCGCCAGTCCCGGCGATACCGGGCCGCGGGCCGCCCGCCTTGTTGCCCGGCGGGCGCGGAGAAATATCCTGGGCCGCACCGTCATGCGGCCGCTGTCGTGGATGACGTATCCCATGGTGTCAAGGGGCGTATCCTCCCATCTGTGGATGTGCCAGCCCTCTTTGACCTCCAGGCACAGCGTGTCGCCTATGTACCGGATGAGCATCCGCGCCGCCCTGAGCACGTCCCGCCGGTTGAAGCCGGTCAGGATGATGTCATCCATGTGCGTGACGCAGCACGTCACCAGCGGCACGGGCTTGCCCCGGCGGGCCTTATGGAGGCCCGTCACATAGCGCCAGGCGAAGGACATAAGGTACTGGCACGCCCTCTCGGATACCAGCGCCCCGATCAGCAGCCCCTTATTGCCGTCCACCCGGTGGCTGGCAAGCAAGGTCTCCCACAGCCACAAAATATCTGTGTTGCCACAGTCCCGGCGGAAAAGCTCCAAAAAGACCTCAAGCCGGGTCGAGCCGAAAGCACTGGCGGATATCCAGCTTTACATGGTACCGCATCCGCTTGGAGTACCGCTGTCCATGGGCGGCCGCCCACCGGGCCGCCCGGTTGTCCGCCTGCTTTTTGTCTCTGAGATAGTGGGCCCCGGCCACCGTGCCGTAGCCCTTGCGGCTGGAAAACTGTTGGTCAACTATCCGCCGCCTCCATATCTCCCCACACGACTTGTCCGCGATATGGTCATAGACCTGCTGCATGGCGCTCTCCCGGCCTATCTTGCGCAGTTTGCCGCTTGAGCCGTCCACGCGCTCTTTTATCCGGGGGCGGCTCAGTCTCAGGTCCCGGCGGGAGATACCCTGCGTGGCCGCTATGGCTATGCGCATGGAGGGCCCGTCGAAGGGCTCGTCCAGGTTCTCCCGCATGGCCCGGTAGTATTCCGCCGGGTCCATCCCGCCCACGTTGATAAGCAGGCGGCGGAAGTCGTCCCTCTCTTTGTGCCGGTCTATGCACTCGCGGACCCAGGGATACACCGTTTTCGGGTCCCTTATGTTGATATGCTTACAGCTTCTTCTCATTGCTGTTACTCCCTTTCTGGATAGCGCGGGACGTTCGTGCCCTCAGGACCTACCAGCCCCGCCGTGTTGCTATGCAATTTCGCCCGCAGGCCAGGGACGGCCCCAAACGGGGCCGCCTGCCGCTGTTTTCCGCGGCCGCCGTATAGCCCAATAAAAAATGATATCGCTTTATCCAGATAGCCGCCGCAGGATGTTCCAGTTCCCGTTCCCGAGGCCGTTGTTCACGTTGCCGCACGAGAGGCCCGCGTTCGTCACGCCGTTGTTCAGGTTCCCGAAGGCAAGGACGGAAAAGTTCCCGCGCTGGGCTATACGACCCTGTATCATGTTTGTAAGGTACTCAGGGGGCGCTGCCCCCTCTTGGCCGCTTTACGCGGCCAATTCACCCCGGTTTCCGTTCGGCGAAAGCCGCCGCAGGATGCCCCAGTACCCGTTCCCGAGGCCGCCGTTCACGTTGCCGCACGAGAGGCCCGCGATCGGCACGCCGCTGCCCAGGTTCCCGAAGGCAAGGAACTCCCGCTCCGCCCGGGCCGCCCCCGCGCTCTGGTAGAGCGCGTCACGGGTCAGGGTGGTGGAGGAGCCGCCCACCATAACGGGGAACGTCACGCCCTGACGGTATCCCATCCGCTTGATATACTTCCATCCGGCGGCGCCGTCTTGCGGGCAGGCCACGCCGGACGCCTTGTATTTTGCGGTGATGGCGGTGGATTGATCTGCCGTCCGCGTCACGACCCAGGGCTCATAGGTGTACCCGGCGGCATCTGAGCCGGACAGGAGGATAATGGCGTCCCCCAATACCTCATAGCCGCCCATCATGTACTCTATGCCCTGTAGCCTCGCCGGGTACTTGCCCGACGTGCAATTTACCGGGCTGCCGTCGTTTCCCTTTACCCCGTCCGTGGAGCCCGTAGGCCAGTGGAAAGAGCTTATCACGGTCACACCCTGGGTGGTCGTCGCCGTCCCGGCGGTGGTGTCAAAGGTATCCGCCGTGTCCACGTATACGGCCGTATATTGGGTATTAGAAACGGTCACGGTCTCCACCTTGGTCACGATGGCCCCGGCCTGTGTGGTGATGGAGTACATGGCGGCCTGGCCGCGGTCCGCGTTGCCCGCGCTGTTGCCTATGAGCACGCCCATCCCCGGCGAGATGTTGGCCCCCTGGGCGGTTGTCACCAGCACCCGGCGCACGCCCGTCTCCCCCACCGCCGCCGGGTACTGCCAGTTGTTGGCGCTGCATCCGGCTATGAGGGTGTCCATGGTAAGAGAGGCGTATTTAATCCGCATCATGAGCTGGAGCCAGGTCAGGTCTACAACGGACATACCGCTATATTGTGCTCCATTCTTTTTGATGACACTTTGCGAGGTGTTGTGGCTCTGCCAGGCGGTGGGGATTACCCCGGCGCAGGACGTGGCCTTGCCGTCCGCCGCGGTCCCGCTGGCGTACTTCGCCGCCAGCCGCCAGGGCCGGTGGCCGCCGCCGGGCCGGGCCGTCCCCCCCTCCATCTCAAGGGACGCGATAGGGGCGCCCGCGTGGGTGCAATAGCCCCACGTCTCCGTGGTGGCCGTCTCCGCGACATACATATAGCCGCCCATCTGCATGACGCCCACCAGCTTTGCAGGGTTGTGTCGCTCAAAGCCCGGCGTGATGCCGCATATCTGCGTTATGACCGGCTCCAGGGTGTCCCCGTCCACCTCCCAGTTGACATCCGTGGGGGCAAAAAACGGGCTGCCCGCATAGTCGTCCCGGTTCGCGGCGGTGTCGGTGCTGGGCGTACACTCCAGCTCCGCGTTGTCCCCGCCCTTTGTGCCGGTGGATACCTCAGACGTGGCCGGGAGGTAAAACTCGCTCCACCCGTGCCAGTCCGGCCGGGTGAGCTCATACCACTTATCACACAGGGCGGTGAGCTGCTTTGCATCCGCCTCCAGGGCCCCGTTGTCAACAAACCAGTCGTGCATAACACGCCGGTAGGTCTTCTCCGTCCCGTCCAGTTGGTACAGCTCCCGGCCCATGGCCCCCCGTATCCCCTTCACCGCCGCCGTAAGCTCATCCATTTGCGCGGCGTTGGGTAAAATATTTCCGATGCTCATACAAACCCTCCTTTAGGTCGTTTTTTCGTCGGACACCAGGACTAGGTGCCCAGAACGTATATACATCTTGGTGGCCCATTTTTTGCGGTCGTCATCATCCGTGATGATAAGCGTTTCCATGCCACCCTCTACGGCCTCAGCGGCGGTATTGGCTCGGGTCGCCGCCTTATCAGCCGTCCCGGCGGCCGCGGTCGCCGCGCTGGCCGCCGTATTTGCGGCCCCGGTGGCCGTCTGGGCGTCCTTTATGGCCTTTGCCGTATCAGTCGCCCGCTTTTGTTCTGCACTCTCCCGGGCCGTTTCCGCGGTCACTCGGGCCGCCTCAGCGGTCCCGCGCTGCTTTTCTGCGTTCGCCCGGGCGGTTTCTGCGGCGGCCCGCTCGCTCTCCGCCTTGTTCGCGGCCACAGTCGCCTCATTTGCCGCCTCTGTCGCCTCCCGGGCCTTTGCCGTGGCCTCCAGCATGGTGCCCAGCTCGTCAGAGCTGGCAAGCCCATCCCCCACCGGGGCGGCCTCCACATATAAGTCGAAAACGGCGTTAGACAGCACCGCGCTGCCCTTTGCCAGATACACGTCCGCCTGGCAGCGGCCCGGCCAGGCCACCGCCTGGGCGCTCAGCGGGGCTGTAATGGTCCCGTCCTTTTCGATGGTCACAGGATAGTCAACGCTGTGGCCGTCGCCCTTTTTGACCCGGAGGGCGGCAACAGCGCCGCTCTCCGGGGTGAGCTTGACGCCAGAGGCGGTCAGCGTGATCTTAAGCACCCGGGCGGTGTCGCCCTGCTTTGCAAAGACGGTCACCCGCTTGCCTCTATCGTTGTACACATCCAGCGTGATGCTCTTGCTGTATTCCATGGGGGTCACCTCCTCTATCCGCCTGGGCCCCGGCAGGCTCAGTAAAGGTCGTAGAGCTTAGGGCCGCCGATGGCGCCCACATACCACACACCGCCCTCAGGGTCGTAGACGGCGGGGACGCCGTAGAAATCCCGTAAGCCCTGGCCCAGCTCTCTGTTCTCCCGCTCCATATCCTCCCGGGATTCTTGGTCATTATGCCAGGCGGCGGAGTTTGCCTTCATTTCGTGCACAATGATGGCCACTCGCAAAAGGTTATAAATTTCCATTTTTATGCCTCCAAAAATTAAAAATTTATTTCGCGTTTATCTCTTGAAATCGAAACGATTTTCGCGGGATATTATCCGCTCCCCTTATTGGCCAGCACCCAATATCCGCTAATGTATACCCAGTCACAGTCCGTCAAATTATAAAAATATCCGTTTTGGAGCTTGACGCGGAGGTCGGACATTGAGGCGGCGCCATGAAATGACACCTCTTTATAGACGTCAGCCGGGATGTCCGGGGTCGGTGTCGGGATATCAATATCAAGCCCTGACACATCGGCCCCGGAAAAGTCCCAGTTGCCCCGGGGGTATGTCGTCTTCCCGGCCTCGTTGATGTACAGCGGGTCCCCCTGCAAAAATACATTTGTGGCGGCCTCGTTACCAAACCATATCTGCCCGCCATTATTGAGGATAGCTCGGCTGTTTCCGACAAATAAACCACCACCAACATTGACATTTCCTTCTGCGGAGATATTTCCATGCCCGTCACCTGGCTCCGCCTCTTTGACATTAAGGGCTCCTAATATCTCAAAGCTATGCCTAACCATATTCCAGGAATAAAGGTTGGTTACCTGGCCACGCATGCCTTCGCTCGTCACGAGGATGTACGGCGGGTTTGCGCGGCCTGTGTTATCAACTCCATTGCCATAGACCACAATACCCTTTGTGGTCACACCATTGGGCAGTAGCCCGTATCCCTCCATGATGCCGCATATCGTTCCGGCCAATTTGAGCTTTTTAAGGTCGATCATGCCGGTCTTTATCCAGTCAGCATTAAGGCCCTCAGTCTCGATAATGTGCATTATCGTCTCGCCGTCAATGGTAAAGCCATAGGGATAGGTCGCGCCGCCGTCGGTAGAAAAGCCGATTGCCTCCGCCGTGAGTTTCATGACCAGAGTGGAGTCCTCCATGGTCTTTTTGTCGTGCAGGTAGTAAATAACGGATTCGTCGGGCTGTGGCTCGCGGGTGCAGTAGAAACCAGGCGCTTGCGAGATGGCGTCGCTAAAGTGTTTGGACGCCGCCCGGACGGCGGATTGGGTCCTTTGCTCCGCTGCCACCTGAGCCGCCCGAAATTGGGCTGTAAATTTGGCAGAGGTGGTGTTGAGGTTGATGGTGGTGGAGGCTGGGTCCAGGATATTGGGCGACATCTCCAACAGAGGGTAGGCGGCGGAAATGCCATGGGGGGCGCTCTCCACGCGGACGTACTGCCCCACCCGGAAATGAGGGGTCACGCCGTCCACGCCATGGAGATCGCAAGCCCGGACGCTGATAGATTCCGGGAGAATGACGCCCGAGGTCAGTTGGGTGGCGGCTTTTGTCTGGAGGTTTTTGGCCAGGGTCACATCGTCCCACGTGGTCACGCGGGTGATGCGGCTCCCGTACCTCGCCTCAGCCGCCGGGTCAAAGATGATTTTCCCGGCCTTCTGCAGGCCCCCCTCCAGGGGGCCGTCTGGCAGCTCTGCCAGGGTCAGGCCGTCCGCGCCCACGGGGAGGATGGCGGTATAGAGGTCTTCCCCCGTGCCTTTGATGACGATATCCAGCAGATTTTCGGCAAATCGGACCCGCTGCGCATTTGTGCGCGGCAGCTCCGCCAGATAGTCCAAGTAGTTGCCGTCATCCTCATAGCGCATAATCAGATAGCCGCCCAGGGCAGAGCCCACCAGCTTGTCGCTGATGGTCTCCCAAGTGCTGCTATAGTTGCTGTTTTCGCGGGTGATGTAGTTGTTGGGGTCTTTGACCGTGACGGTCCCTAGCCTGATATGATGGTCGGGTGATACCTGGGCGTTATGCTTATCCAGCAGCCGGGCCAGCCACCAGGCCACCAGGTTGCCGGATGGGTCAGCGGCAGCCTGATAGCCGGGCAGGGCGGTGAAATCGTCGGGGAACGCATACGGGTCCACTATGCTGTCGTTGAGATAGGCCAGGGCCCCTTCGGCGGTGTATTTTTTGGCCCCGTAAAATGTGGCCTCATCATTGAGGATGCGGCCACGGAAAATGGTGCCGTTGTCATCCTCCAGCACCAGGGTACCGCGCATACGGGTGATTTTCCCGGCCAGGGGGTGGTTGGGATAAATGGAAAACGACACAGACCCGGCGGAATTGACGGCCAGGGTGACCGCCGGGTCGGCTATGATGAGTTTGTCGGTCTCATTGGTCCCCCGGGGGTCATAGACGGGCTGGCCGTCAAAGCTGAGCTTATACATTACAGTCGTGCCTCTTGGTAGGTAATAGTGATTTGCCCCGTCCCGGCGGCCGCCAGGGCGGCCTCGACGGTGTTTTCCCCCGGCTCCAGCCGGATGTCCAAGTCGCGGAAAGTCTGGCCGGGCTGGAGGGTGTAAACCTTTTCCCGCCAGCGTACACGGGTCGTGGCGGTGACGGTGATGGTGGGTACTACGCGGCGGCGCTCGTTCTCCAGGTACAGGGCCGTGAAGTCTGTGCCGTTCAGGGTAGCCTCCACGGTGGTGGGCTCGTTTTTGTAGCGCCAGGGGTCGGCCGTGGGCATGGAAAAAGGGATACGCCCGCGGGCGTCGTCGGAAAGCTCCCCTATTTGGAGCACCCCGCTATAATGGTGAAAAACGTCGGAGGGAAGTCCAAGCGTCACGCGCTGGCCGTGGTACATATCCGCCAGCATGGCCCTCAGATATTCCACGGACCGGGGCCCGGCTCGCCGGAAAAGCGTGCCGGACACGGACCTGGTATCATAGACGGGCTCGCCGGTCAACGTTTCGCTGAGGTCCAGCACCCCGTCCATACCGGGGACCGGCACAAGGTTTTCTTTTCGGGCGGGCGGCGTCTCCACAAGGTCAGACAACAGGATAAGGCCCCATTGCTCCAGCGTGTCCACGCCGTTGATGGTGATGCCGTATAGCATTAAGCCATCCCCCTTTCCTCCATGGCGCTCCTGGCGCCCATGGCCTCGTTAAGCGGCTCCAGCAGAGCACCCACAAGTTCGCCCGTACTAAGGACTATTTGCAGCCGATTCAGCCTGTCGGAGATAGTCAGCAGCGCCTGCAGTATTTGGGCCAGCACCGTGGCGGTGCCGCCGCCGATGTCACCGGAAACAGGGCCGGTCACGGCGGTGGGCGCAATCGAGGCGGTCTCTCTGGCAGCGCCGATGACGGCCCCGCGGAGGCCGCTGCTGTCCAGTCCAAACCCCACGTCAGCCACCCGCGACGCCATGCGCTCAGTAGCCGCCACCGCTCGGTCGGCGTTGTCGTCGATGCCACCAGCCAGGCCACGGGCAAGCATCTCACCGGCCCAAGCCATTTCTGTAGACGGGCTGTGGATGCCGAAGAAGTTTTTTATCCCGCTCCAGATCCCGGATATCCACCCGCTCACCTTATTCCAGAGCCAGGTCGCCAGGCTCTGGATGCCTTGCCACAGGCCTTTTACAAGGTTTGCGCCTACCTGGGCAAGCTGAGAGACGCCCTGGCTGAGCGCGTTGACGATACCCCGGATGATTTGGGGCATAGACGCCACTATGGTGGATATGATGGTGGGCAGGTTTTTGATGAGCGCCACCAAGAGCTGGACGCCCGCCTGTATGATAAGCGGGGTATTACTGGCCAGCGCGTTGACGATGCTGCTGACTATCTGCGGGATGGCGGGGAGTATAGTCTGGATAATCTGGGGCAGCGCCTGGATAAGGGCCACCAGGAGCTGGATGCCAGCCTGCACGAGCTGAGGGATGGAGCCTATCACGGCACTTACTATCCCGTTGATTATTTGGGGGATCGCCTCCACTATGGCCTGGATGATTTGAGGCAGCGCGTCCACCAGCGAGGTCAACAGGTCGATACCCGCCTGGATTATCTCGGGGATGCTGTTAAGCAGCGCAGTGACCAGGGATGTGATGATTTGCGGGACGGCGGCGATGAGCACGGGGATGGCCGCCAGAAGGCCGTCCACCAGGCCCTGTATGAGAGCCAGGGCGGCAGTGATAAGTGCCGGGATGTTATCCAGCAGTCCGGTGATAATGGAGGTGACTGCCTGGGCTGCCATGGGTATAAGCGTAGGCAGGGCAGCCGCCAGGCCGTTACACAGGGACTGTATAGCCTGCATACCGGCGTCAATGAGAGACGGGCCCAGGGCAACAACCAGCTCCACCAGCACGGGGAGGGCGGCGCCCAGAACGTTGACCAGGGCGGGCAGAAGGTTGCCGCTAACAAAAGTGATGACCGTGGTTTTCAACGCCTCCAGACTGGGCGCCATATCATTGCCCAGGGCGAGGTTCCCCAGGACGTCCTTAAATGCAGATTTGACCGCGCCCATGGAGCCGGACAAGGTCTCAGCAGACTCCCTCGCAAAGTTTCCGGCGTACTGTTCAGTGCGCTCAAAAAACATTTGCATCGCCAGCTCTGCCTTCGCGGCGTTGTCGGCGGTCTTCCATTCAAAGTTGATGCCCTTTTCCAGGGCGTAGGCTTCTAGGGTCGTGGCGTTCATGGACACGCCTAGGTTGTCCATCATCGTAAAGTTGCCCTTTGCCGCGCCCGCGATGCTCTCCATGGCGGCGGTGGTATCCAGGCCCATGACGGATGCCACGTCGGCAGCTCGCTGCATAGCCTGGGTGTTCAGGTCCAACGCCCTCTGTTGGTCCAGTCCGCTCCCCTGGAACAGGGAGCCCATCTTATTGGCCGTGGCCATGTACTCCGAGGCGGACATACCCATGTTTTTATAAGCCTCGGTGGCTTTGCTCTGGACGCTATCCGCAAACTCGCCGAAGACAGCCTCGACGCCGCCCAGGTTCTGCTGCAATTCCATGCCCTCAGAAAAGGCGGATTTAATGGCCATGCCGATACCCGCCGTGGCTATCGCCTTTTTGATGGCGCCGCCGATTTTGGCACCGGTGCTCTGTCCGATGGGTTCGCCGGTGTCGCCCAGCTCTTTTTCGATTGCTCCCTTTATGCCCTTTGCGGATGGCACAAGCTGTATATAAGCGGTTGCCAGGTCAGTGGCCACTATTGCTCCCCCCTTCCAGCGCCCGGCGTCGGGCTGCCTCAAAAGCCTCGGGCGTGTTGTATGCCTCTTGGTTGCCGCCTTGGTCCCCCGTCTGTTTTGTCAGCAGGTCGACCAGCATCTGAGGCCGGTTGCGCCCCTTCTGGGCGTCTTTTGTCTGCCCCCATACCAGGTAGCTCAGCCGGTCAATCATGGCGGCCTGCATGATCTCGGTGGTGGACGCCGGGGCCCCGGATAGCTGCATCTTGATGCGACTATCTCGGGGCAGACCGCAAGCGAGAGCTGCCACCGTATGCACGGGGAGCTCTCGCCAGTCCATTATGTGGTAAACCTCAGCGAGGTCACACACCAGGGCGTCCCCATCGGTTGCAAGCATACCGGCGAGGGCTATTATTTTTTTGCGTCGCCCTCCTGGGCGCTGATAAGCGCCATAATCTCGTTAGATATGGCCTCAATGGGCACCCGCCCGTCGGGGGTCCTTAAATGGTCGTAAAGGGCCTGCTTTTGCTCAGGCGTGAGAATCTTGGATATCACACGCGGGACGGCCAGGCCAGCGGTCACGTCGTCGCCGCTGGACATCTCGACAAAGAGGTCAAGCACCTCCATGTCATCCCATACGGTGGGGCTTATATCCACTTCAAAGCCGCTCGGGGTCTTGTAGTGGACGGGGGCCAGGGCCTTCGGCTGGGCCCCCTGTTTGGCGGGCGCACGGGGTGTCGCCGTCTTTTTCGCCGGTACTTTGCCGGTGGTCGTAGCCGCTCCCATTTCTGCCCTCCATTACGCGGCAGCGCCGCCGATATACTCATAGTGAGTATTACCGTTGGCATCGGGTTCGGCGTTGATGGTTATCTCATAGCCAACAACGTCACTGTCGATATACGTTATCTCGGACACCTCCGTGATAGTGCCGGACGGGATGACCACCCTCTTGGGGATATCTCCGCGCAACACCATGTCAAACACCCACGCCATGGCGGGGTTCTCGCTGCTGTTTGCCTTAACGGTGATACCGGCGGCAACGCTCTCCCCGGTGACGTTTTTGGAGCCGTAGACAGCCTTGAGCACCTTCGGGTTGAGTGCCTCGATGAGGCGGCAGGTAAAGGTGTCAGGCTTGCCGGTGTGGGGAGTGGCAACGATGTCGCCGCCCCACGCTTTTATGTCTTCATGCTCCGGGCTGTTGTTGTTGACAACGCCATCCTCGCTGATATAACCCAAACCGTTAAACGCCTCATTGAGGTCCGTCTTAGCGTCGGTCGGCAGGGAGGTCTCGACAGGGGCGGTAAAAGCCGCGCCGCCTACCTTGGGTTTTGCGGTAGTAACATTTTTTACGTCACTCATTTGGCTCCTCCTCGTTGTAGTAGATGAGATCAAAAACCGCCTGGTAGCGCCTTTGTTTTCTGGCGGTATCTGTATAGGTGTAGTCCCCGTTGAGCGCGGCCCGGGATATGACCGGCAGGACGGTGATGGCGTCCATGGCCTCTTTCACCCTCTCGTTGAGGGCGGCCGCGGCGGCCAGGGTGGGGGCGTTGGACTTGACGGCCACGGTGGCCGTGTCTATCAATCCGGCGCTGCCAGGTACGTAGCCGCTGCCTATCTTTTCGACCGTGATGTACTCATCCGGGGTGTTGTCATTGGCGGGTTCCTCCCCGTATGCGGGGGCCACCGCCTCTGTCAGGTAGTCGATTATGATTTTTTCGATCATTTTTGCCCCAGCGCTTTTAACAGCGTGTTGTTCTGCAGGTTGTCTTTACGGGTTTCCGGGGTGACGGCGGCGATGCTCACGTTTACGCGGGTCTTGCCCCGGTAGGTGCTCACCCTGTAGCCGTCTGCGTCTGGCAGTCTAGCCAGTACATCCGTTGCCGCGCCCTCACAGATGGATGCCACGGCGTCAGACTGCAGCAACTCTCTGACGCCGGGACTATTAAGCTTGATTTTGACGGTCGCTTTTTTTGCCATGGATGCCCTCCACTAACACGATGGTGTTCCAGGGGCCCGGAATGAGGCTGTCAATGCCCCGGGTTGGGGTGCCGATTACCTCCCACGTCTGGCCCCAAAAACGGACACGCTGCCCGGCCCAGACGTGGGTGTCCGTCTTGGGTATGGCCAGCTTATATTCGGCCTTGCGGCCGTCCAAGTTGAGGGTGTCCACAATTTCCGCGCCGCCGGATTGGACCGGGGCGATGAGCACGTTGGCCACGTCCACCGCCGTCTCTCTGACGATTGGGCGGTTGAAAGCATCGACTTTCTCGGTGTCAACCGCCTCCAGCAGGGTCACAGTCTCGCCCTTTAGCATATAGGTCAATCACTCCTATCCGTTGCCGCCGTAGGCCCAGGCGGCGCAGTTCCGTGTCTTTGATAAAGATGCCACCACCGGGGACCAGGAACGTCCCGCTCATGGTGTAGCCCAGGGCGCTTTGCGAAAATTGGGACATTGGTCCCATGTCGCCGCCGTCGGTGGGGGTCATCATCACACGGGCAACGATGTCCACAGTCACCGCTGAGGCCACAGATTTAAGCACCTTGCCGGTCTCGATGAGCACGTCCAGGTCCTTGCCTACGTTCGCGGCCTCCTGGCGCAAGCTGTCGGAGATTATCGGCAGCAGGGTGCTCACCCGCTCTCGCTCCGCCATGGACAGGTTCCGCCACTGAGCGGCCACTTGCTCGACGGTCGCGTAAGGGACGCCCGGCGTCACTTTTTCGCGCCGCTCTTGCTGGCGGACTTTTTGGCCGGGGCCTTTTTTGCAGGCTTTTTGGCCGGGGCCTTTTTAGGGGGAGCGCTGGCAGTATTGGCAGCAGCCTCAACGGGGAGGCTGGCGGGAGCGGCGGCCACCGCCGGGGCGGCGGTGGGAGCCTGGACGGGTTCCCACTCGCCGCCGCTGACGGGATAGGTGGTTTCGATCATGGCGCCGGTCCTGGTGTTGCGATATTTAGCCATTTCCGCGCCCCCTTGTCATTCGCCCGCTTTTTCGTCCACGCGGGCAAAGCTGGCGGAGTCAAGGATGGCCCAGCCCAGGTAGGCCTCAGAGCGGAGCAGCACCTGGTTGCAGCCCTTGAGGTCCCCGGCTTCCTCGTCGTTGTCGGGGTTGCCGTACTCAATGACTTCCAGGGATACGGCGCGGGCATAGCCCCAACGGAAGGACTTGGCAAAGTCGCCCACCAGAGCCAGGATTTTGGACTGATTGAACGCCAGGGTGGGGTTGGACTGGACGGGCAGGCCGTTAATGGCGCCCGGGGTGTTGCCCCAGCCCAGCTCGGGGAACAGGCGGCGGCCCTGGGTGTCGGTCAGCTTGGCCAGCTTAGCCCGGTAGCTGGGCGCCATGACCATACCGGTCACCTCGTTCTCCGCACCCTGTACCAGTGCGATAGCGTCCTCGACGGCGGTGTCCGGGTTGCCGCTCTCGGTGTCGAACTCCACCTTCTGGGTAATCTGCTTTTCAAAGCAGTTGTCGCCGATAACGTCAGAGGCGGTAGCCTTGCGGGGGTTGACGCCGTGGAAGGCCATAAGGTCAATACCCCGGGCCAGTTTAGCGGCAAAGCCCTCGTTGAAAGCCTGCAAATAATCCAGGCGGACGCTCTCGGAGGCGTACTTAAACTCATCGGAGATGCGGGCGCTGTACTCCACCTTGAGGGGCTTGATGATGCGCGGTGTGGTGGTAAAGCCGCCCGCGCTCTTTTTGCCGCTCTCTGCTACCACGTCGATTTCCTTGTCCATAGTGAAGGTAAAATCCTGGGCCCCGTTGAAGGGGATGGGACGTGCCGCGCAGAGCGCTGCGAGAGAGGACCGGCCCTTAGTCTTGTTCACCAAGTCGGTGACAAGCTCAGGCGGGAAAAGGGCGACGGCCCCCTTTTTGGTTTCCTGTGCCATTGTTAAAATCCTCCTACATGTTCAGTCTGTTGGCGAGATCCTGGAGATGGCCCTCCAGGCCGCCGGGTCTTTTCATCTCAGGGTCGGCCAGCGGGGGCGCGGGCTCATGTGTGGCGCCGATGATTTTGACAAGGCGGTCGGCGTCGGCAGAAATTTCTTCTTCTGTCTCCCCCGCCAGACGGTCTGCCATTTCGTAGGGCAGGCCCTTGTCATGCGCGATTCGCGTTTTTACCGAGGCGGTCTCGTAGCGCTTGATTTTCCCGTTGGCGTCCGCGAGCTGGGCCGCCAGGTTGTCCTTGTCGGTCCTGAGGGTGTCCCGCTCGCGCTTGATGTCGTCATAGTCCGCATAGGGCTTGATGGCGGTGGCTCGCTCACGCTGGAGCCTGGGCGCGCTGGCGGCGTCGAACGCCTCCTGGGTGGTGATGGGCGTAAATTCTTTGCTTTCGTCTGGCATGGTGTTAAATCCTCCCACTTTTTGCCCCGTGGTATGGGGATGTGTTTTGTCAATAAAATTGTCTCATAACAAGCCCTGCGCCCGCCACCAAAAAGGCGCCCCGTTTTGGGCGCCCAGAGGCGAAAAAAGGCGCCCCGTTTTCCGGGGCGCCGAATCAATAGCCGATATGCTGTTTTTTAGTCTTGCCGGTGTCGCTCTTTGCAGCCCAGTACGCGAGTATCACGGCGTCCATCAAAGAGATGTCAGCGCCGTCCTTTATGGAGCGATAGCCGTAGCCGCCGGAACTGCCAATGCGCCGCCGCTCGCAGTTGGTCACCGCCTGGGTCAGGGAGGGCTGGTCCATGTGGGTGATGCCGTGGGTGTCGATGGCCTCGGTAAACGTGGCATTCGCCGCAATGATTTGCTTGACGGTGGGGAGCAAGGGCTTGTGGAGCTTTTCGGCCCTCATCTGGCTGGCCAGCAGCTCTTGCCCATTGGCCCCGTCTATCACCACCGTTTTGGCGCCAGCTCCCAGGGTGGTCAAAAACTGGATTATCCACCGGCTGCCCGCGCGGGTGCTGCGACAGTCGATGGCCTCCACAAATATCACGCCAGGCGTGTAGGTCTTGACCGCCACCGCCATGCTCACGGTGTCTGCGTCGTGGTTGTACTTGATGCCCACAAAGAGACGGCCCCGGATGTTGGGCGGCTCTTTGCATTTCAGCCCTTCCCATTCTGCCTGGGTGATGGCGGAGTGCTGGTTGCTCAGCACCCAAAAGCCCAGACGCTGGATGTTAAAATCAAGGGCGTCCGACGTTATCTCATCCAGCACCGCCCGCTCGGTCAGCTTGAGGCCCAGGGACGGGTTGGCGGCGTACCAGGCATCCCGGTCTTTTGGGTCCGTCTCTTTCGCGGTGCTCCACTCTGCCCACCCGGCATTCTCCCGGCCGCCAGACAGCACGTCAGCCCGGAACGCGGGGAACACGGTGCCGGTGCTGGTAGTGGTGGGCGGTGTGCCTATAAAGATGGTTTGCGGGTTGTCGCTGTCGGTGACCACGTATTTCAGCGCGGATTCTTGGTCGGTCTGGTACTCCTGGGCCTCATCTATCACCATAAGGTCAAAGCCCTCGCCCAGGCCCCCCTTGCTGGTGCGGGTCCTAAACTCAATGATGCCGCCGGTCTGTACCTCGATCAGTTCCCGGCCCATGGCCTGGTATGACCTTGTGATGATGATGCCCGCCCTTGTCAGCGCCCTGTATAGCCGCTCATAGGCCTTATGCGTGGTATGGGTCCTGTGGGCGGTGTGCAATACGTGGCGGCCGTCCTGGAGGGAGAGCATCTCCACCATAAGCACCACCTCGTTTTTGCCGTTTCGCCGGGGTACGCTGAGGCCGTATTGCGTATGTACCCATAAGCCTGCATCGTTGACGGCCAGGATGTCATAGACCTGCTGGGCCTGCCAGGGGTATGCCTCGTTGCCGGTGGCGCTGTAGAGCTCCAAGGCCTCAGCGCCCCGGCTCTTGGTATACGGCAGCACTACGGCCCTGGTGGGGGTCTGAGAGCCGATGCGCTGCACATTTTCCGGGGGCTCAGGCGGCGATTTTCGCCGGGGCCTTTTTGCGGTTTTGCTTGGTGCTGTTTTTGCCTTGCGTGGCGCCACGCCGGGGCCACCCCCTTTATTGCTCTAATCCTATCGTTTTGCGGGCCTCGATTTTGGCGGCCTCAGCGGGGTCTACCCACCGCTTTGTCCAAACATTTTGGAGGCCCCAAGTATTGCCCTTTTTGACCGTGGCGGTGACCAGACATTTACACCGCTCATGGCGGCGGTATATGCCGTACTCATAAGCGTCGGCGGCGTCGTACTGGCCTACAAGACCCGCGCACCACGGGCAGCAGTCAGCCGCAGCCGTCCGGGTGACGGTGGGCTGCAGCCCGGCGGCCGCCTGGAACTCCACGTTCTGGCGGATAAAGTCGTCCGCATAGCTCTGCGTGATGTTCTTCACTGGGGCGTCCAGGGTCCAGCTCACATCCTCAAATTTTTCGGCGTTGGCGGCCTTGCTGATGAGGTCATCAACGCGCCATTTGTTGGGGACCGGGACCACGGGCTTGAGGCCGATTCCGGCGGCCTTATATAGCGCCGTTTGGACCTGCGAGGCGGTCCCGTTCACCTTCTCCCGGGCGTCGTCCAGCACCGCCCGGATAATGCGGTCCGCGATGTTGTAGTACAGCCGCCCATCCGGCAGGCCTTCGGCGGTGATGTATTTTTGCAGCGCGGCGGAGGCATGGCCACCGATAATGCGGGAAAAGATTTGCGTCTCCGCGTGGGTGGCCTCGCCGCCGTCTATGGCCTGAGCAATGCGGGTCAGCTCTGTGTCATCTGCTATAAGCTGCTTAAAATAGGCCATGATTTTGAGCAGCAGCCCAGGTGCTATGTCTGTCATGTGCTACCCCCCGGCGCTATGCCCGTCAGGTCGTGGATGGTCTCGGACGTTATGTAGCCGGGGACCGCCTGGTTGATTTTGGTGGTGGCGTCACCTATGGCGCCGATACCGGCGGTGTCGGGCTCAAATACAGGGCCCCACGCCGCCGTGGTGTTCACCACCTGCTGGCGGAGAAACGGGTACCTGTCTCGGAGGCAGGCAGCCAAATAGCCCGCATTTCTGAGGCCCACGGTAAAACACCGCTGCGCCTTTCTGGCGGTCAGGCGCAGGCCTTCGTGGGCGGCTTTGATTGCGTCGTATGAGCTGGGGTTGTCGGAGGCAAAGCCCAGGTCGTCCAGGGTCAACCCCGTCTCGCCAGAAAAGGCGGCGGCGAACATCCTAAGGTGCTCGACGTGGGGTGACATGGAGCCCGCTGTAAACTGGCCCAGGGTAGGCCTCTCCCCTTCTTCGTCCTTGGTAAAGGTCAGCAGCGCGGACATGGATGCCCGCCAGCGGTCCAAGTCTACCTCGGAGTCCTCAGAGATGCCGGATGCGTACCGCTGTGGGTAGCTGTAAAATTCGGCGGAGATTTCGGAGCGCTTGAGGGTGCGGATGGCGGATGTCATGATGTCCATGCAGGCCCTGGTTATGCGGCTATGGCCAAAAGGCCGGTCAGAGGTGGGCCGGTATATCACGGGGACAAGCAGAGGATAGGGGACTGGGTGGTTGACGGTCTGGATAATTTTATTTCCGCGGTAGTACCGGGTCCTATAGGGCTCGAAATAAGCCTCCATTTTCGCCGCCCCCACATCATCCCGCTCCAGCACGGCATATCCCTCTGTCAAGAGCTGGGTGATGGGGTCGATGACGCCGGTGGCGTTACGGCAGTCCAGCACCTGGAGCCGGGGAAAGCCGTCATCATCAGGGGAAATGTAGATAAAATCACATGAGCCGATAAGCGCCCCGGTCACCGCCTGGTCGTAGATGACGTCGGGGTTATTGGCAGCGTAGATTCCGGCAAAGTCAAACGGGTCGTTTCTCCACTCGCGGAAGGTGAGGCGGTCTGCCACGCTGTCAACGGCCTTGCCGCACCAGCCCAGGACGGGCATAAAGTGGGTCAATCCGGGCGGCGTGGATATGTTCAGGTCCCGGGCTAAAATCTTCATGTCGTAAAACAGGTAGCGGATTTGCGCGCGGGTCTGCTTGCGCTGTAGTTCTTGCCGCAAATACGCCATGCCTTTTTGTGTGGTAGCCATGCAAAATCCTCCAATGCGTGTGTTTTTTTGTGTAGTGGACGGCGTGAAGTCACGAAGAGGCCGGGGCGGGGTCCCCCTCCCCCCCTCTTCCTGGGGAATTACCGGGCCGATAATGGGCCCAGTCAAGGGTCTGGGGGAGCAACCGGTTGGATATGGTCTCTTCCACGAACTGCGCCCTTGTTTTCGGGCCGGAAATTTTATCTGATTTTTGGCGGTTGCAACACCAATGAGCGAGCTGCAAGTTGCTGCGATCAGACGGATGACCGCCGCGACTGATTGGGACGATATGGTCGATACAGGGCGCCAGAGGGTCAGGGGGTTTTAGCGTCTTATCCACGGGCTTGCCGCATATCCCGCAGACTGTTTCGGACGCCATCACCCTCTTGCGGTTCTTTTCGTAAGCCGTGCGGTGCGGGCCCTGTTGGTCGGGGCGTCTCTCTGCCATGGGGGTGCCTCCTATACCTGCCTCCCACTCCCGGCGTCTGGCCGGGGGGGTGGGGGTATTTTTTGGAGGGCTACCAATTTGCGGTCCAATATGGCGTAAAAGCTAGCCCGGCGCAGGTGGAATGTGTCACGATTGCAGGGGATACGCTCAGCCCGCAAGGCGCGCCAGGGGTAGTCCGTGCTGGTGACATGCTTGATGAGGTAGTCGGCCAGGGCGTCCGGGGCCGCCTCGTGGGCGGCGGCCTCTACTATGTCCCTGTCCAAGCCGTCAGACTGCAAACAAAACTCCCTGAGTTCTCGGACTCGCTCAACTGGCAACTTGAGGGCGGCCAGCTTTGCCTGGTAATTTCTCATGTGCTTACCCCTCCAATACACCGCGCCACAAAAACAAAAAGCAGCCCAAGGGCCAGATATGCGACGTCCTGGCGCTCTCTTTTGCTGGCCTCACCGACGGCCGCCAGGATGCAAAGAAGCCCAAAAATGTGGAGCGCAATAGAGACCGCTTTAATCATCGGTAGTGCCTCCGTCAGCCGTGTCCTGGATGAGCTTGATGGTGACGGTCTGGCCGCCGACGCTTTTGAACGTGATCGTGTCAGTCTCGTCCTCCTTGGCCGCCGTCGATGTCTTCCAGGGCGGTGGCCAGCCTTTCTAGGATGCCGTTGATCAGCGTGGCGAGGCTCTCTCCAAGCTCCTGGAAACTCTGAGGGCCTATTTTCCAGTTTGCGGGGATGTTTCCAGGACCGCATACGCCGTCAACGTCAAAGAACGGGCAGCAGTCGGTGCCGCTGGAGCAGTTTGCACGGCCCTTACAGAGCCTTTTTACCTCTCCGAGGGTGTATTCCTCCAGGGCCTTTTTGGTTGTGTCATCCATGTTTATCATCCTCCGTTCTAAAGTTATACATTGCCCCAAGGTCAAAAATATGTGCCGTTATAATCGCCGCCGGGGCGGTTTTTACCGCTCAGGAAGCAGATATTTCAAATAGGTATACCTCCCAAAATAATTGTCGTCTGCATAGTGTTCCAGCACAAAAGCGCCGGGCGGGGGCTGTATCGTGCGGGATTCCGCTACAAGCTCCGAGGTGGTTTCTGGCTTAGTCAGGTTTCGGGATGGTGTCCAGGCTCGCTCCCCCTTTTTTAGGCCATGCGTTTCTGGGTGCCTCTCTTTGACCATGTACCGGGCACGGGGCTCATAACTGTCAAACTCGCCGTCCAGCAGCGGTTCTGTGTGGGCCTGGCCTCCATGCCATAGAGATTTGACTATTTCCGCGTCGTATGGGCTCAGTATTATGTGGTGATGGAGACGGCGGGCCCCGGCGGGTGCATCTGGGACGGACTCGGTATTATATATGTACTTGAGCTCCCAGCCCCGGCGGCGATATTGGTCACGGAGACGCCGCAAAAATTTATTGATCTCTTTTTTTGCGGCGGCCCGGTCTGGCGGCAGGTGTTTGTCGTCATAGGTCAGCGTGGCCCAACAGTCCGACGGGGAGAAATTCGCCGCCAGAAGCAGCTCCAGGCGCTGCCACGCGGCCCGAAAATTGAGCTTTTGGCGGGCGGCTGAGCTGGCCCGCTTTTTGGCTGCCCGTTCTGTCGGTGTGTCCCCCTGCATAGGCTGCGAATAGCATATTCCATAGACCAGGCGCCCGGCGGTGACTGTTTTTATACGGTTTTTCCCCATATTTTCCCCCCCTGCTCAAGGTGCCCAGCGGCCATTGTGTCCAAAATGGACACCTGGGCTTGAGCCCGGTCAAGCCGGGCCCGGGCTGTGGCAAAAATCGGGTCCATGATTTCACAGCCTATAAAATCATGCCCCTCCATTATGGCGGCTTCGCCGGTGCTCCCGCTCCCCATAAAAGGGTCAAACACCACACCCTCCCCGTGAGGCAGCACAGCCATAAGGGCACGCATAAGGGCCAGCGGCTTCTCGGTCTGGTGGAGGCGGCGGGCGGAGGGCACGGACGGGACGTTATAGCATCCCGGGACGGCCTGGAGGCCGGGGCCAGCGATAGGGCGCGGCCCATTTGTGCCCCATACAAGGTACTCACAGTCAGCGCGGTAGCGGCCTGGCTGGTTACGGGTGACGCCCTTGTTCCATACGACGATGCCGCGCCACACAAGCCCTCCCATCTGGATGGCGTCCGTCATAGCCGGTAGGTTGCGCCAGTCGCAAAAGGCCCCGGCGATGGCCCCGGACCTCATCTTGGGGCGGCAGCGGGCGAAAAGCTCCCGCATAAAAGCGGTGAAGCTCCGCTGGTCCATGTTGTCTCCGGAAAAGTCGTCCAGGTCATAAGCGCCGTGAAATTTGTTGTCTGCGTACTTTACCCCGGTGCTCTGTTTTCGGTCCCCGGCGAAAAGGCCGCCGGATGAGTAGGGCGGGTCGGTCAAGATGAGGTCAATGGTCCCATCCTCCAGCGCGGGGATAAAGTCCAGGCAGTCCCCCTTATACAGCTTTATTTCTATCGCTCTCACCCCCGCGCCGCCGACGTCCAATTTGGACACGCCTGGTGGCCTGATTTAGGTATGGCAAGGCCGCGGCGCACAGCCGCGGCCTCCCTTTTCACTTGTCGGGCCCATGGGCCCCTCTCCGTTTTACCAATAAAGCACAGCCTTTGTCAATGCGGGGCAGAAAACGGGGCGCCTTTTTGGTGGCGGGCGTTAATCCTTAACAACGCCCCTGCGTATTTATCTCCCCTCAGATGTTGCAGTCTCCCGGCGGTCCAGCCACATTTCGGCCAGGCAGTCAACTGTCAGCTCATCCATCCAGCATGGTGAGCCGTCCGGGCAAGGGCCATTTTTCTGGCCGCACTCCTTGCAAAGCGGGGCGGTGAAGATGTCGAACAGTTCCCGGCGCTGGGCCTCCAGCTCCACCAGGATGGATACAACCTCGCCCCTTATATAGGTCGTTTTAGACATTCTCTTTATCCCCTTTCATGTTGTTTTGAGTGTTATCCCCCCCCGGCGCATAGCGTCCATGTCAACAACAACCACACCCTGGGCGGCGCGGAGTTTATCAGCCAGGTCACGTCCCTTGTCTGACATGGTGCTACGGAGACCGGCCGCAAAGCTCTCCATCGTGGCCACCAATAGGGGCCAGTCGCCCCTGTCATAATAATTGGCCAAATCATGCAGCGGGACGGCCATTTTCTGCGTCTCGCGCTGGAGATAGTCCCGCGCGGCGGGATAATTGCGTATGCCCATAAAGGTCAGCAACACGGACCTGGGTGCCTTATTCGGCATTATGGTCACCCCCTTGATCTTCCGGCTGCGCCTGGGCCTCGTTTGCCCCGGGCGGTGGATTCACCGCCGCCCACCAGGCATACTCATCGGGCCAGGCTTTGATGTAACGAGTTATTGCAGCGGGGGGCGGCGTCCGCAAGCCTCTGGAGCCCCAAAAAATCGTCATTTCCTCGTCTCTCGGGGGTGTCTCCGCTGTCAGGTGCCATGTTATCCCCTCCCCTCGCGGCGTCGGGGGCTCACGGCCTACCAGCACGTCCAGGGACACACCAAAGAGGTCCGCATAATATTTCATCGTGACGAGGGCCGTGTAATTGTCCGGGAAAACTATGTCGTTCACCTGAGGGTCGCGGCGCTCTTTTTGGTCATAGTCCAACATCCCGGGATAGATGCACAGCCGCGGGTCATCCGCGGGGATGTCGGCGGCCTCGCGGAGGGCTTTCAACCGCGCCCAGCAGATATCGGCGGCAGCCTTCTTTTCCTCTTTCTTACGACGCTGTATTATGGCCTGTGCCTTCGCTTTGATGGCGTCGCCCTTTTTGCGCTTCTCTTCCGCGTCATCCTTGCACAGCGGGCAGCTATCTTCGCAGGTGGTGAGCTTGGCACAGTGGGCGCAGCAGCCCACACATTCGCACTCCCAATTCCAGCTATACTTCATTCCGCGGTCATGGATAAACATGGCCGTCTCGTTTTGGCAGGTCCCGCCGTGGGGACATTCGCGGCTTCTTATGGTCTCGCTGGCATATCGGGCCAGGCTCTGGACCTGTTCAAGTGTCTTTTTTTTGATGTCGCCGGGCTCACCTGCAACGAGCTCTTGACGGTCCGGCGGCAGTTTGGCCAGCTCATAGGATATTGACTCGTTGAGCTGCCCAGCGTCAAACATAGCCAAATACTGGGGGGCAAGGTCAGCGCGGATTTTTTTAAGCCTGGCAAGTTTGGATTCGCTCAACTGCATGGCTTCGGACACGGCGGTCCTTATCCGGCCGGGTATCTCCACCCCGGATTCCTTAAGGGCCACCAAGAGTTCCTGCAGGCGTTCCGCCTGTTTGGAGAGCTCTGCGTCTGTCAATTTGCGGCTCTGTCGGTTTGCTTCGATCAGCGCCAGCTCTTCCAGCACCGCGTTGACGGGCGTACGGATGATGGCCGGTATTTTGGCCCACCTCTTTTTATCCTCATCGCTGCCACTCTCATGCAGGATGCCGGTGGCCCAGTACCGGCGCTCCCCGTCCGTGATAACATAGCCGCCGCCGTCAGCGGGGCGGACAATAATGGGGTGTATCAGGCCGGTGAGCTGGATGGACGTGGCCAGGGCGTCCAGGTCGGTCATGGTATAAAAATTGGCCTCGTTGGGCGTTATCTGCTCGCGTGGTATCTCTACCACCTGGCCAGCTATCTCCATTGGCTTGTCGCCCACGGCCTGGCGCACGGCGGCAGCCAGGGAAAAGGCGCGGTCACTGCTCGCCATTGCTATCCCTCCCCAAATACTCAGTAACCCATGCGCGATAGTCCCGCCCGGCGGAACTGGTTGGGCTCCATACGTTCAGCGGCTGGCGCATATAAGTGGATTCGTCTACTCGGTCAGAGCGGCGGATGTACTGACGGAAAACGTGGTCGCCGTAGCGCTCCAAAAAGGCAGCGGCGCCCTGTTTTACTACCTCGACATTGTGGTACATGGTAATGAGGCAGGCATACCCCAGGCGCGGGCGCAGCTCTGTCAATGTCTCGATCTGGGCCTGCAGCTCTGCCACGCCGTCAGCGGAAAAGCCGTCCAGCTTGACGGGGATTATAACCTCGTTGCTGCAATAGATAGCCGCCACGCTGGAGGCGGAAAAACTGGGCGGGCAGTCGATGATGACATAATCGGCGCCCTCTGCGTCCATGTGCTCCACAGCGTCCGCCATACGGTTGAGCGTGGATAGCCCGCGCCCGTTTAACAGGGCCGCCAGGTCTTCCATGGCAAGCTTTATGCTGCAAGGCACAACATGGACATTCGCCAGGCCAGTCTCGTGGATGATTTGTTCCGGGGTGGCCTCCCCCCGCATAAGCTCATCCAGGCCGGGCAGGCCCACGTCTTTACAGCCAAAAAACGCGCTGAGATTGGCCTGGGGGTCAGCGTCCACCAGCACCACCCTCTTGCGGTGCTCCCTCGCCAGGATGGCCGCCATATTGATGGCGGTGGTGGTTTTCCCTACACCTCCCTTTAGGTTAATCACTGATATGACCTTCATTCTTTCCGTCCTTTCTGGCCCTTCGGGCCGGTTTATATTCCGTGCAATGCGTCGCCGGGCATGGCCGTCTGTGGCCGGTCAGCAGGGCATAGGCGCAATAGCGGGTATGGTATGCGCTGCCAGTACTATAATTGAGCAACCTCCAATAATAGCAGCCCTCGCACCCCTTGTTTGCTGGCGTACAATACCGCCGCTGGCCCCGGGGTATTGGGGGGGTGTCCAGAGCCTGGTGGACCGTCCAGCCGTTACTCAGGCGGCTCTTAATGGTCCATTTGCTGAGGCCGGTTATTTCGGCCCACTCTTCTATGGTGTGGACCTGGCCGTGGTGCTCAATTCTTCGCTTTCGGTCCATTTCCGCCCCTCCGATTGGGGAAATAGTAGGATTCCCGCACTTTGTGGCCACCTAGGTCAAACTCCACCACATAAAACCGCCGGGCCGGATGGATATATACCACGGTGCCAGTCTTCGTGACGCCGTTGTCCTGGCCCATGTGTAAGACCTCGGTTTTTTTGTCCCCTACCTGCATGTTTTTGCTCCTCCTATTCCCACCCCTCTGGCAATTTTAATTGCTCGTTATCGTCCATCTCCCTAAACGGTACGCGGGCGGGCTGATTCTCTATTATCATGTCAAAGCGCTGGTGCTCGCCGTCAAACTCAAAACGCCGCCCAAAACCGGCCGGGCCGTCTTTGTTCTTTTCGATTTTGATAAAACGGGGGCTTTTGCGGTTTTTGGGGTCTGTGAGGTACATGAGCATGATGGTGTCAGCATCTTGCTCAAATTGCCCTGATTCTTTTAGGTCTGCCATGGTGGGGGCCTTATTTTCAGAGCCCGCCGCCGGGCGCCGTAGCTGAGCCAGGGCAATGATGACCAGGCCGGTGAGCTGGGCCAGGGCCCTGAGCTGGATAGACACGTCCTGCATCTGTTCCTGGCGGTCCCCTTTTGTGGTGGGGCGTATAAGTTGGACGTAA
Organism: uncultured Oscillospiraceae bacterium; assembly: GCA_947631805.1. GTDB lineage: Bacteria > Bacillota > Clostridia > Oscillospirales > Oscillospiraceae > CAJOIG01. The sequence continues at coordinate 43,609 of CANRNA010000262.1, forward strand.
TCAATAATTATGACTTCGTGCCGCCGGGCCATGGCCACGCTCTTGATCTCGGGGACGGACATGGACGCGCCCGTGATAAAGTCAAATTTGCGGGCGGTAATGTCATCCCGGCCCATGGCCTCCGCTATAGACTGCATATACTCGGGGGTTACGCGGTGGGCCTTGATATCCGGCAGCCGTACCGGCAGGGTACTGGCCGCTATGCGGTCCCCGGCGGTTTCCGGGCCCGTCTCCAGGCTAAAAAAGCCGACCCGCTTTGTTTTTGCGATATTGAGTCCCACCTGCAGGGCCAGGGCTGTCTTGCCGGTGGACGGCCGGGCGCCGATGAGCACATAATGACCGGGGGCTGTGTGGAGGGCGCCATCCATCATCTCCAGCCCCCATTTGATATAATCCGGGGCCGGGGCCCCCATCCGGGTCATAAAATCCGCCATAAGCTCCGTTATCGACATTACTGAGACGCCGGGGCGGGCGGTTATGATGGTTTCGGCGGCAGACACGGCGTCGGCGGCCTCCTCCATGGACTGGGCCCCATACAGGGCGGCAGCGGGCCTCTTGAGCCTGTCCAGCGCGGCCTGCTCGCGGAGAATGCTGCAATATCGCAGCACATTGACGGTGGTGGGGGTAAGCTCCATGCAATCAACGGCCAGGGCGCGGAGGTCCGGGCCAGCCTTGTCCACGATGGTCACCACATCCACGGGAGCGCCAGCGGAAAACAGGGCTCGGGCCGCCTCAAATATGCGCCGGTACTTGGTGTCGGGGAAATCCTCGTCCCTCACGGCGGTCATCACGTCGCCCAGACAGGCGGCATCAATGAGGATGGACCCGATTACAGCCTGCTCCGCCGTCTCTAGGACGCTGATAGCGGCGGTTTTCTTCTCATCCATTCCGCCCGCCTCCGTCATCCGGCTGCCACAGGGACACGTCCGGGGCCTCCACTACCGGGGCGGCGGCCTGGGCCCCGCCCTTCGGCGGGTAGACCGTAAGCCAGCCGTGCTCTATGGCGTCGTCCAAGAGTTGGAGCATGGTGTTCCGGTCCCCGCCGCTGAGCTTTTTTAGCTTATTAAGCAGCAGCTTGGCCTGCTGGGCCGTTTTATACGGGTTTTTCTTTGCGGCTCGCACCTTGGCCAGCTCCGCCAGCTTGGAGAGCAGTGCCCGGTCATCACCTGCCCAGGCGGTGAACACGCCAGCCGCCTCTTTTGTAATCACTCTCTCCCTCGCGCCTGCGCGTATATTTATATATTTTTTATTTTCACTTTTATAAGGTGTCGGCCGGGGGGTCTCGCCATCTTTGTCTATATGGGTCTCGCCACCTATGTCTATACCCCCCTGGGGGGTCTCGCCATGGGTGTCTATACCCCCCTGGCTCGGTGATAACCCTGCGTATATATGGCGCTCCACCCCGTTGCGGTTGGAGCTCATTTCCACGTGGATAAGCCCGGCGGTCTCCAGGTCATGGATGGCCCTGGAGACCGTGCGCGGAGAACACCCCACCCGCTCCGCCAGGTACTTATCCCGGGCCCAGCAGTAACCGTGCGGCCCGATCATGCGGGAGATTTCGGCATAAATCAATTTAGCCTTGTCACCCAGGGTCGGGCTGGCCAGCACGTCCGCTGGCATTATGGCCCAATAGGCCGGGTGCGGGGCATGGTCATCCATCTGCATTGCTCTTGCCTCCCGCCCTGTTTTGTGCTATAATAGGAATGTCACTGATATGACCACGCCCCGGCTGGATGCCGGTGGCGGACAGGGCGCTCCCGTTGGCCTTAACGGGGGCGCTTTGTTTTTCGGCGTAATCCGGGCAGCTATATACAGCACAATCCCGCTCTCCGCCCGGGCAGGTTTGGCCGCAAATTGCAGGCATGAGCCTCATGGTGCATTTCCGGGCAGCCGCACAATAATGGCATAAGCACAGCACAGTCATACCGCCCTCCTATGCCAGATAGCTGGCGAGGCGCACCAGAGGCACCACCCACTTGCCCCGGATTTTTATTTTTGGAAATTTATTATCCCGCTGCAAGGTTTTATAGCAACAGCCCAGCACGTCAGCAGCCTCCGCCAGCTCTATGGCCTCGCGGCCAGGGAAACGCTCGGAGAGCCGGTCCAGCTCATCCCTAAAGTGCTCTTTCTCCCTCATCGTTTACCTCCTTTTTGTGATACCGTAACTGCTCTACTGCCTGCCTCACGCCGTCCAGCTTTGAGAGTACAAAAGAGTAGTGCGCAGCCTCTGTCATGTCGATTATCCCATCTGACGCCATGGCCAGCAGCTTGCTGGCTACGTGCTGTCGCTCCAGCTCTTCGAGGGCGTTGAGCAGGTTTACCACGGCCTGGGATAATGTCACCTCTTTGACAGACGGCATGAGCTCGTCCGCAATGTGGTATTTACCTTTTAGGTGCTCATAGACCAGGATTGGGCACTTCACCCGCTCCGCCAGCTCCAGCATGATGGCGTCAGGTGTGGGGTCTTCCCCGGATTCGTAGCGGCGTAGCGTTCGCACGTCCACGCCCAAAACCTCCGCCATAGCATCCTGGGTCAGGCCGGTCATAATGCGCCCTTTTTTAATGGGCAATAGGGCTTCCTCCGCCCTGGTTTCCGGGTCTGGGCTGGTATATACTGCCTCCATAAGCATCCACCCCCTCTCCAGTGATGGCGTCCACCAGCGTTTCCAGGCTCACGTGATAAAGATCAGCCATGGGCTTGAGCTTATCAATGGTGGGCCGGGCCTCTCCCCGCTCCCATGCGCCCAGGCTGGGCTGGGAGACACCCAGGCTGGCAGCAGCCTGCGCCTGGGACATCATCAACGACATCCTCATATCTCTCAGCGTCAACGGTCTCACCTCCCTCTTCGCGTGATGTTTCCCGCCTGGCGGCCGGAACGGGCCCGGGTTGGGGTCCCGGGCCCGCCAGCCTGTCCAGCGGGTGAGAAAACAGCGGCGGCACACTGATAGGAGCCCCGCCGGGTGCTGAAACTAAAGCAAACCGGTGGTAAGTCCCCATAATCGGGAAAAAGTCAATGACTTTTTCCCGCCCGTGTGTTATTACGCCCCTTACATACAAGTAATAACACACGGAAGTAACGATATCCGTTACAGGCAACCCCATAATATCACGGAATCCGATAAAGTCAACGCCTTTATTGCCTTTATGTAACGGATTTAGTTATTTTGCACAAATACGGCGTTATTAGCTGTATAATGCAACCAACATACTAAAATATGGTGGGTTGCCATGAACAGGCTGAAAGAATTGCGGGAGGACCGGGACATGAGCCAGGAGGAAGTTGGGAAAATCCTGGGTGTGTCCAAAATGACGATATCCCGGTATGAGCGAGACGGTGCCACCATTCCGCTTGATTCGCTCCGCCGGTTTTGCGAGCTCTATAATGTTACGTCTGACTATGCCCTGGGCTTTTCGCCGGTCCCGTTCCCCGCTGTGTCAGAGGCAGAGGCGGCGATCCTGGCCGCGTATCATGCAGCATCAGACGACTTGCGGGCTGTCGTTAATTTTGCGCTGAGCATAGGAGGTCGAAAAAAATGAGAAAAGTACCCCCCCCCCGCCGGGCTACGCCGTGGTGGCTCGTCATCCTGGCTATTTGCTTTTGGCCTGTTACTCTGATTTATTGGCTTTGCTCCCGGCGGCGTAATTCTGGGCAGCAGCGCGGGTCTCCTGGTCGGTCAGCGGGCCGCATTATAGCCGCAGAGCCTGTCACCTACCCAGACACCATACCAGGGCACGCCCTAGCCTACGACTACGACGACGTGGAAATATATGCCCCCTGGGACTATCTCTCCAGGCTGGATTTGCGGGCGGTCTCCGCTTCCCCCGCGCTGGCATTGCGGCCTGAACCCGACAACGATTATGACCCCTACGCCGTCGCCTTGGACTGGGCAGGGAGACCATTTGGTTATCTGCACCGAAACCGCCTGCAAGATATGGCCAATAAATGGATGCAGCGAGGCTGGCCAGTTTATGCAAATTTTGAGCGCGGCGAAAAAGCTGGCGACGATTCAAATATTTATATTTCTATCGCATTTTACAAGCCAAATTCTCAATAAATATTAAATATTTCAGGGGCAAATTCAAAAGCCCCGGCAAAAGCCGGGGCTATTATTTTTCTACTCTTTTTCAGGGGGTGATAACGTGGGCAGGGCAAAAAAACGGCACGATGGCCGCTACGTCGAAACGGTGACCGCTATACTACCCGGTGGCCGGAAAAAGAGAAAATTTTTTTATGGGGACACCGCTGCGGAGGCGCGGCGGAAAATGTTGGAGTACACAGGGGAGCTCAAGCGCGGCCGCCTGTTTGCCGTTGTGGCTGATGAGTGGTGGGAAAAGCACCAAAAAGCCGTAAAATACAATACTGTAGAGAGCTACCGGGCTCCGCTCAGAGATGTCAAGGCACATTTTGGCGACTGGGCTATAGATGCAATCTTGCCTGCAGATATACAGGGTTTTATTTATGACTATGGCCTTCATGGCGCTGGGCTCAAGCCGCGGGCCCGCCACACTGTGGAGCTCAGGGTCAACGTGCTCTCCCTGATATTTAAGTATGCCCTAACTACCAGAGACGTCATCGTTTCCCCTGTGCAAGAAATAGAAATACCAGCAGAGTGTACCAGGGCCGTCAGGCTCCCGCCAGATAAAAGCATCATGGCAGCCATAGAGCAAAACGCTGGCGATAATTTTACTCTCTATCCCGCTGTACTGCTATTTACGGGGATGCGCCGGTGTGAGGCACTTGGGCTTACTTGGGAGGATATTGACTGGGACGGCCGCCGGATTTATATGCGGCGGATGATAGAGTTTCACGGTAATGCGCCGGTGGTCCGTGAGTATTCGGCCAAATCCGCCGCCGGGGTGCGGTCTGTCCCGCTCATGCGAAAATTGCTCAAGATCATGGCCCCCCGCCGTGGGACTGGGCTAATATTCCCCGGCAAAAATGGGGTTATGACTAAGGGCGAGTACTGCGAGGCGTGGAGACGGCTAAATTTGGGCGTCACCGCCCACCAGCTCCGCCACGCCTATGCAGGGAAGATGCACGACGCCGGGCTGGACGTCCTATCCTCCAAAGTCATCCTGGGCGTCAGCAGCACCAGCGTGGCACAAGATATTTACACCCACATTGACGAGAGCCGTGCCGGGGATGAGGCCCGCGGGAAGCTGGATGCTGCTGAGACCCCTAAAAAGACGCGAGTGCGCATTAGTGGACACTATCGCGGTAGGCGTGGGCCCTTATAATCAAAAAATAGCGAAAATGATAATAACGGCCCGTGACCGGGTGTAGTCAAAATGTGGTCAAACACGGCTCAAACTGTTGGCATCAGCGGATTTTTATACGATTGGAAATCGTGTATACCCCAAAAGGGTATCGAGGGTTCGAATCCCTCCTTCTCCGCCACTCAAAGCCTTGCAGCCTAGAGTTGCAAGGCTTTGACATTTCTCCGACGGACCACATTTCGCCCTTCAACTAGGTGCTGAAAATGGCGCAACACAGGCCGTTTTGGCCTATACATGTGGTCAAAATGTAGTCAAGAGCCCTGCGGCATTTTGGCCGCAAGGCTTTTGAACTCATCTCTCTTATATCAGCTGCTATTTCTGCATACCCGCGATCACGCAAGCTGCGCAAGACTGCCCTCCGCGAAGGCGCTGCAAAAATCTGATATGGGTACCTGCTTAACATTGAGTGCCGCCACCATTCGCTCCGCATCCTCCCGCGTCCGGAGAAACGGTGACACGGCGGCGCTGTGCCGCTCGCTCTGATCTACGGCAACGATGCCATACTTCTTATCAAAGCTGGGGCCGGTGACGGAGTAGCGGATCTCACTCATATATCTTTTGATTGTACCGCAGCTGCGTTGCCACCGCGTAAATGAACTCGTGGGGCGTGGGCTTTCCGTGCGCCCAGCTGTTGCAGTATTGCTCGATCACATCGCGCTCGCCATAGGACCACAGATCGTCGATAGCGCGGGACAAGGACTTTGACACCGCGCTCCAGCTCTTATCCACCCGGTGGCAGACCTCCGCGCAGACCAGCTTCATCTGCGGTCGCTCGGACAGATACATCAGTTCGATCTCAATCGCCAAGTTGAGATCACGATAGCAGCCCAAAAACTGGCGGCCGCCAAAGGTTGAAACTACTTCTTCAATGTTGCTCATGGAACTTCCTCCTTAAAAAAATGTTAGATTAGTTCCTAGAGTACAAATAACTGCCGAATCATACAATATCTGTGACAAACATTGACATTATTTGACACAATTAGACGCCATTCCCGCACATTTCCCCGTCTTAAGGGGCTCCTGTACCATAAAAAATGGACACCGTTCCAGGAAACACAATGTCCGGAACAATGCAACACTCAGTTTATCTTGACTTTCGTACTGCCGCCTGTTATAATCATAAATGTAAAAAGTGCTGCCGGTTCCGGTCAGCCTAACTCATAGTAGCGAAATGATCGCCGCTCGTGCTAGGAGCCCGGCGGTCATTTCTTTTTGCTCATCTGTACGAACAGACTGCAAATACCCACGATCAGAATGCCGATCTGGATAAGATCGGAATATGTAACCATAGGCAACCCTCCCTTCTGGAGGGCAAGGTCCCTCCGTCATTCCATGGAACAACGTCAGGCTGACCTTCGCCAGCAGCACCAATGACAGGATAGCATACTATTGCCAGAAATGCAACAATAGCCCTTCGTTTACGTCGGAATTTGTATTCCGTCTATGCAGAAGCGCTATGTTATTCCGCAGCCAACAAAAAATGCCCCCGGCGGAGCCGGGGGCAAAAGGTTTATTGGGGTTTCAGGAAATCTAGCTTACAGATTGCCCCACTCGGTGGTGTAGGTGCACTCACCGAAGTGGCCGTTATGCTTGGTCTGGAACCAACCCCAGTTGGTCTGGCCCCCACGGGTCTCGCCGATGACGATCCAACCACTCTGAGCAGCACCAACAGTAGCACCGCCGGGGGTGAAGTAGAAGTACTTCGCGCCGACCTTCTGGAAGCCAGTGTACATCACACCGTCAGCACCCAGATAGTACCACAGGCCCTTCGCGGACATGACCCACTGGCTGGTGAGCATGGTGCCATTCTGATAGTAGTACCAGTTAGGACCACTGTGTACCCAGCCGGAACCGCCAGCAGGAGCGCCAGGGCCCTGAGGCTTGGTCTCAACAGTCAGAGCATTCAGAGCAGCCTGCAGAGCATCAGCAGCAGCCTTAACCTCGGACTTGAGAGCGCCCTTCTTGTTCAGGACTTCCTTAGCCTTAGCGGCGGCAGCCTCAACAGCGGCCTTGGACTCCGCAGTGAAGTTATCCTTCGCCAGAGCAGCGGGGACAGAGTCAACCAAAGCCTTCAGAGCGGAGGTGTCAGGAGCCACAGCGGCAAGGTCCTTGATAGCATCGCGGATAGCCTTCGCAGCGTCAGCAATAGCCTTTGCATCAGCCTTACTGTCGGTGACAGCAGACTTCTTGACCAGCTTGCCAGCAGCAACAGCGGCCTCAAGATCAGCCCAGCTAGCAGCAGTGTAGTCGTCCTCAACCAGAGCCGCAGCCTCAGCAATAGCGGCATCAAGGTCAGACTGATCAGCGGCAGAAGTCAGCAGAGCCAGAGCGGCAGTCAAATTCTTCAGAGCATCGTCTACCTTCTTCTGGTTCGCGGTAGTGTTGGGAGTAGTAGCAGAAGCGGCAACAATGGCGTTGGCAACCTTCAGGTTGTTGGCAACGATCTGGCGAGCATCAGCAGTGCTGTGCGCCTTAGGATCCGCAGAGACAAGGTTCTCATAGCCGTCGGCAGCGTCAACGGCCTCCAGCAGGCAATCGTAGCCAGCGGTGCCATAGGGGTGAGCCTTATCGACTTCGCTAGTGGCAACATCGATATAGGTCTCAATGGACTTGACCTCGATAGTCACAGTCTGACGCTCTTTCCACTCAAGGACATTGGCAGGAGTCTTTTCCCTGACAGACAGCTTCACAGTGTAGGTACCGACCTGAACAGTAGATTCGGTCCAGGAAGTAGTCAGTGCGGTGGTACTGAGAGAAACTGTGTGCTTCGTACCGTCGGGACGGGTTACCTCGACCCGTGCAGCGGTGTAGCCATCAGAGGGCAATTTGTTAAGAGTGACATAGAACTGACCCTCATCTACGATTGCCGGACCATTATAATTGGTATTGATGGTGACGGTGATAGTATCGATGACCTTCCCATTATTGTCATCATACAGCGTAAACGTGATCTGATCCCCATTCTTGAACGCACTGCTCTGGTCAAGCAAAGTGGAAGACTGAACAGTAATCTCAGTGCCAGCCGTAGAATAATCAACAGACGATGCTACGATTTCAGCAGTCCCACCGTTCAGAGATGCCTTTACCTTATAAGCATGAGCTTCATCAGGCTTACCACTCGCGGTAACCGTAACCGTCACAGACTTATAATCAGCAGCAATCTTATAAGAGGTAAACTTGAAGCTGTAGACATTTTCCTTAGCGGCAGCAGTGGCAGCCTTCAGGCGGTCAATCAAGCTATTAACCTGCGTAAGAGTAGCAGTGTTTGTGAGACCATTAGCCTGCAGGGGGTCATAGTAATTATCCTCTGCCTCAGCAATACGATCCTTAAGCTCCTGTTTGTACTCATTGACTGTCTTAGCAAGCGCGGCCTTAGCGGCGGCGACAGCAGCATCCAAACGGTCCTTATCGGCAGAAGTGGGCTTTTGGTTGGGCTGCAGAACATCACCCGGGGCAGGAGTAAGCCACTTAGCCTCGAGGGCATCATAAGCCTCGATAGCAGCAATGACACTCACATACTTATAGCCGCCATTGTAAGCAGCGAGGAACTGATCTACCAGCGCGGCAACATCAGTCACATAACCAGGCTGATACTGTTTCTGATTTTCAGGAAGAGCAGCATCACCCTTCAGGCTGTTATACTTACCCTCAATAAAGGTCTTGAAGCTGGCGTCAGTAGCTACGTCCGCGATGCCATTGCGTGCATAAGTCAGAGCTTCAGCAACAGTAGCCGGATCAGTCTCACCATCCCAGTAGCCGCCATTGATGCTGGCCATCAAATCAGTTGCAGCCTTGAGAGCTTTAAGGAAGGAGTTGACCTGCGTATCAGGATCACCGTCACGCCACTTTGTGAGCGTATAGGCTCCACCAACATACTTGCCAGCCTTGACGTCAGCCTCAATAAGCTGATTCTTGGTGATGGCAGCCTGCAGGTCTGCAACCTTACCTTTGTCAGGTGCGGCCGCAATCTCGACGGGCTCGTCAGCCGCAACGGGCGCTACCTCGGCCTCGGGTTCCGTTGCGACAGCTTCGACTTCGTTCACTTCCGCGGCAGGCTCTTGCTCGTTGTCGTCAGCC
>CANRNA010000263.1 GCA_947631805.1 uncultured Oscillospiraceae bacterium
GGCGGTATCTAACTGATCAACAAAACTGCAAGGGGCTGTGGTCGGAGCCTTACGCAAACCGTCTTGCGGTAGGAGGAGTCAACCAATCCACAGCATCCCTTCCAGTGTAGCACATGACCCTGGAGAGGGTCACTAATAACTACTACCCCATAATACAAGGAGGAGCCGCGAAATATTCAGGACCTGGCACGGGTGCCAGGTCCTGACCTATGAAGCGCGCTCCGACGCGGGCCCCCATGAAAGCCCAGCGCAGCGGGTTTCATGGGGAAAAGGAAGAAGGGCTTTGACCGATGGAGGAACCTAACTTGTTAGGTTTCGACATCTTCAGAGCTTTGATTCGGGGCCCCCATGAAAGCCCAGCGCAGCGGGTTTCATGGGGAAAAGGAAGAACGGCTCTGACCGATGACTGGAGCCCCGCTTGCGGGGCCCCAGCATCTTCAGAGCCGTTCTGACGTGGCACCCATGAGACGATTCGAACGTCCGACCTGCCGCTTAGGAGGCGGCTGCTCTATCCTGCTGAGCTACATGGGCAAGTGCTGTTATTCTAAACGAAATCCCCGCCCCTGTCAAGCATTCCCTGCCCATTGAGGGCACAGTATTTTCTGCCACACCGGCAGACAGTCCCACAGAGCGCCGCTCTGTGGGACCGCTTGCTTCTCACGCCTGTTCGGCTGTTCCGAACGATGGCTTACTTCTGTCTTCTGCGCCGACGCGCCATGCCGCCCGCGCCCAGCAGACCCAGTGCCGCCAGGGACAGAGCCAGCACCGCCAGCCACAGGGCCGGGTGGGCCACGTCGCCCGTCTTGGGGGAGGAGGGTCCCTGCGGCGTGTTCTTGGGCAGGGGGTTCTCGGGTATTTCCGTATCCTGCTCCTGGTCGCCGTTCACCTGCACGTGGGCCTGGTTCTTGATGATGCCCGCCTGCACGGCCCGCTCCGTCACCCGCACCGTGAGCGTCACGCTGCCGCGCTCACCGGCGGCCTTCTCGCCCAGAGCCCAGGTCACCGTGTGGGTGGCCGGGTCATAAACGCCGCCGTCGCTGGCGCTGACGAATTCCACGTTGGGGTCGAGGGGGTCGCGGATGGTGACGGTGGCCGCCACGTCCTTGTAGTTCTCCCAGGTTATCATGTACGTCACCCACTGGTCGGGCACGACCGTCTTCCCGTCGCCGGGGTCGGTCTCGGTCTTGTGAGGACCGCCGGACGGCGTGGGTGTCGGGGTGGCGGAGGGCTCCGGAGAGGCAGAGGGTTCCGGGGTGCTGGAGGGCTCGGGAGAGGCGGAAGGCTCCGGGGTACTGGAGGGCTCCGGGGTGCCGATAGGCACCGGCGTAGGCGTGGGCACGGGGTTCTTGGGTATCTCCGTCTCCTGCTCCGGGTCGCCGTTTACCTTCACATGGGCCTGGTTGTACACGATGCCCTTCTCCACGGCCTTCTCGTTCACCCGTACCACCAGGATCACCCGTCCCTCCTGGCCCGCAGGCTGCTCGCCCAGGGTCCAGGTCACGGTGTGGGTGGCCGGGTCATAAGTGCCGCCGTTGCTGGCGCTGACGAAGTCCACGCCCTCGTCCAGCGGGTCGCGGATGGTGACGGTGGCCGTCACTTCCCTGTAGTTCTTCCAGTCTATCTCGTAGGTTATGGTCTGTCCCACACCCACCACCTGGCCGTCACCGGGGGAGGTCTCCACCTTGTGGGGCTCCCCGTTGGGGGTATTCTCGGGGGGCGGCGTCCGGGTGTCCTTGTGGTTGACGCAGGTCACAGAGGCGCTCGCGCCCGCCGTGATGGTCCCCGTCTGGCCGGTCCAGGTGACATCGTAGCCCTCGTTGTCGCTCTCTGTCACCGTGTAGGTCAGTCCGGCGGGCAGACCGGTAGCGGTCACGCTCTCGCCGTGTCTGAGGGTGAAGGTGGCCACGCCGTTGACGAAGTCCATCCCGCCGTAGGTGGCGGTGATGCCCGTGTTGCTCAAGGTCACGGTGAAGGTGAATTCCTTGGTCTGGTCACCCGCCGTACCCGTGACCGTCTTGGTCACGGTGAGGTCCCCGCGCTCAACGTCCTTGTAGTTGGTGCACTCGGAACGTATATCCGTGTCCTCCGGGATGGTCCCCGTCTGGTTGGTCCACTTTGCGATGGTGTAGCCCTCGTTGTCGCTCTCCGTCACGGTGTAGCCCACCCCTGCGGGCAGGTCGGTAGCGGTCACGCTCTCGCCGCTCTTCAGGGTGAAGGTAGCCACGCCGTCCACAAAGGTCATGCCGCCGAAGGTGCCGTTGACGCTCTTGTCGTCCAGGGTCACGGTGAAGGTGAAGTCCTTCTGCGCGTCGCCGCCCGCACCGGTGACGATCTTGCTGACGGTCAGACCGCCCTTTTTGCCCTCATCCTTGCGGTTGGTGAACTTCGCCACGGCCGTGCCCCCGTCCGGGATATACCCGTCGTCGCCTTCGGCGCTGGTGGCATAGCCGTCCTGGTCCGCCTCGGCCTCGGTGACCGTGTAGTGCGTGCCCGCGGGCAGGCCGGTGGCAGTCTTGCTCTGGCCGCTCTTCAGGGTGAAGGTAGCCACGCCGTTTTCAAAGGTCATCGCCGTATCGCCGGTCCCGTAGGTGCCGCTGATGCTCGCATCATCCAGGGTCACAGTGAAGGTGAAGTCCTTGGTCAGGTCCCCCGCCGTGCCCGTGACGGTCTTGGTCACGGTGAGGTCTCCGGTCTCGGGCTCCGGCACGGGCTTTTTGTTGGTGAACGCCATGTTCACCGTAAAATCATCCGCGGTGAGCGTCCCCGTCGTGTTCTCGCTGCTGACCAGGGCATAGCCGCTGGCGCCCGTCTCGGTGACGGCGTAAGCGGTGCCCACGGGCAGGCCCTTGATGGTCACGCTCTGGCCGCTTTGCAGCTGGATAGTGCCCGTATACGTCTCGTCCTCCTGCAGCGTCAGCGTCAAAACGCCGTCCGCCGCGCCGCCGGAACCTGTGTAGTTATACGCCAGGTTCAGGGCCCCACCCGTCGGCGGGGTAAGGGTCACAGTGAAGGTGAACAGGGCCTGGTCGTCGGGCACCTGGGCGCCCGCGTCGTCCACCACCGTCTTTTTGATGGTGAGGCTGGTGATCACGTTGACGAACGTGACGCTTCCCACCGGCTGGGTGCACTCCGGATCGCTGTAATACTCCACAGTGGCCTCCAGCTTGGTGCCCACCTGGACCACCCTGACAAGGGCGTAGTAAGCGCGTGTGTCATAGCTCACGTCCGGCGCGCCGGTCATCTCTTCGCGTATCTCATAGACATACTCGCCCGGCTCCGTAAACTCGATGGGCGGGAACCGGAAGCGGCCGTCACCGTTGTTTTTGATGCTGCACGTAGGTACGGGCTCTCCGACAGAGCCTTCGGGCATGGGGACCGCCGTAGGATCGGCCACGATATAGGGTCCGAACTCCCCGTTGGTGTCGTTGGGGTCGCCCTCGTCGGGGTCATCGTTCCCCTCGTCCTCCCCTTCGCCGGGCTGGCTGTCGGGGTCGTCGGGGTCGGTGTTATCGCCGCCGGTCCCGTCGCCGGGGTCGGTAGTGCCGTCGCCGTCGGGGTCATCATTCCCCTCGCCCTCGCCGGGCTGGCCGTTGGGGTCGGTCTCATCGCCGGTCCCGTCGCCGGGGTCGGTGGTGTCATCGCCCTCGCTGGGCGTCTGCTGGCTGCCGTCGCCGCTGGGATCGGTGTTATCGCCCTCGCCGCTGGGGTCGGTGGTGTTATCGCCGCCGGTCCCGTCGTCTTCATCCTGGTCGGGGGCGTTGGGGATGGTCCCGCCGTCGCCGGGGTCGGCGCCGTCGTCGGACTGGCCTTCGCTCCCGTCGCCGTCCGCAGGCGCGCCGTCAGGCTGTACCTCCGGGCCGCTGCCCGTGGGCGCGTACAGCACCAGCGCGCCGGTCCCGAAGCGCAACGCCACAGGCTCTATGGGCCCTTCGGGGGGCGTCGTCCCCTCATTGGACCCGCCGTTCTCGCTGCCCTCAGGGGCGGGGGTATTCTCGCCGGGGGTGCCGTTGTTCTCGCCGTCGGAGGGGTCCCCGCTGGGCGTGCCATTGTTCTCATTGCCAGTATCGCCGTTGGCGTCGCCGTTGGCATCGCCGTTAGTGTCGCCGCTGGTATCGCCGTCGGGCTCATCGCCGGTATCGCCGTCGCCCTCGTCAATGGTATTCGCCGGGGACTGCTCCCGCTTTTGTATCGGCGTCAGGACGAAGGTGAACTGTCCTTCCTCCAGCTTCACGCCGT